>CALNBT010000125.1 GCA_937874345.1 uncultured Prevotella sp. | reverse complement strand
GAAAAACATGGGGGATAGCAAAGCCCATGGGGATACAAAAGTTAACGGCAATATGACTATGCAGCGTAGGTGTCAACCTGTCTGTTTCGGAAACGCAAAAGGAAATAAAGACGATAATTACTTTCTGCGATTCAATATCATGCGTATTGCCAACCAAAGTCATGTATATTGCACAACAAATGCATGGACTTTAGCTTCCAATATCGATGCTATTGTCCATGCATTTCAAAACTGCAAAAAAAGGAAAACCGTTTTTCAATAAATCGGTCAAATCAAAATTTTAACGCATCTTATTTCACTAAGACCTTTTGCCCGTCAACAATATAAATGCCGGCAGGCAAGTCTGATAAGTTGTTCGTTCCAATCCCTTTACTGTAAACCAACCGACCTTCTATATCGTAGATGGCTTTTGATTCAACGTTTTTTTTTTGACTGCAACTTTATTGATACCAGTTGTTAAGGCGCTTTGTACCAACATACCATAGTCTGAAGCCCTTGAAAGAGCATACATAACATTCATGCTGGTTTGGGTTTGCCAACCGTTAAACAGATCAACAGACGGAATTCCACCTTTCAAGTTATTTGCATAACCATAATCTAGGTTTGTCTGTGCCGCTGCCGTTCCACGGATAGCTTTAGACGTCAAGGGTGCTGCATCAATATATCCACGCAATAGCACGTCATTGAACCAGGGTGATCCTCCCCTGTTGTCTGCATATTTCACACCATCAACCGGGAACATGTAGTAATACTTGCCATTGAAAGATGTCGCAGGAGCAAAATACCGAAAAGAGCGTTCGCACATTTCATCCAACTTTGACAGGTAGGCTGCGTCGTTGGTAACCCGATAAAGGTCGGCTGCACCCGATATCATCGTTCCAATATTGTAAGTAAAGAAAGTTCCACCAACATTGTTATTGTCAAGGTGTACGCGGTATGACACGCCATCAACGACTCTATATGTTATCGTTCCCGATGTAGCCCATACAGCATCCCAACATGCTCCCTTGGTGCCATCATATAAAACTCTTAATTGCCAATCGTATATCTTCTTGGCAAAATCTAAATAGTAAGTTTCTCTGGCCTGAGTTTTCTGTACTCGTCTACCCGATTGATCCAGTACATAATAGGTCTTTGTGTCTGCCTTTCCAGCATACAATTCGGAAAGCCATACCAAAGACGAAATCAAAGGACTATTGCTGCACGCATGTTTCGAAGTGTAACCAGGCCCCCAGGTAATGCCTCCATATTCATTTCCGTTGGCATCAAGGTTACAGTCCCAGCCATCCAGCACATAATCGGTCAACTTTTCAGCCCGTGCCAAGTATTGAGGGTTATTGGTTAGCTTAAAAGCTCTAATCAGTTCGCGGATAATCCACATCTGATCGTCGTACACATTCTCTATACCTGAAACGGCCGCCGTCCCCTTTACATTTGCCCGATGAACGCCATGGACGCCAATCCACCGATTAGTCCCGGTATATGACGTCAATTGTAATGTTCCAGCATAATAATCAAGTCCGTCAATAATATTGACCAACAAGTTTTGGTATCGGGTGAAATTGGCAGTATAGAGATCGGGAGCCTGATCTTTCAAAGCCACAAGACCTTCCATGACTGAATTAACAGCCTCAATGGCACTGGTATATTCCCACACACTCACCAAACCGTTAGGTTGATTGGTACTGAAGTCATAGTTCATGGACAAACATTGAGTAGACGGGTTATAGTATTTGCTCATGGTATTGTCCAAGATAGACATTGCCTTGTTGAGATTCTGAATCGAAACTTGATTGTCCGTAGTTGTTTGTGCAATGCCTGAATGGATGGAAAGCACAAAAACAAGCAGTGTTAATAGCCTTGTTTTCATTTTTAATGTTCGGTAGATAGGTGGTTTAAGAATACATTTGCCCCAGATAAAAACAGACAGGGGTCGAATACTTGGGTACAAAGATAACATATTTTCTTGAATCCAAGGAAATAGGATCATGTATTTTATGGATGTAAGTAACTCTTCAGGCAAAAAGAAAAAATGATAAAACATTTGTAATTTGACTAATTTGACTAATGAACTGCCATGAAGTTATCCTATTGTATACACGACAACAAAAAAGAGAAATAAATATTCATTACTTCTAATCATGCATGTAAAACATAACCCGATTAAATGTCAGCAATTACCTTCCATAAAAAAAGCATAGACTTATAGAAAAGAAAATAGGCTAAGACATTGATTTCTCAATTCTTAGCCTATCGCCAGTCGGGATTACTGGACTCGAACCAGCGACCTCGCGCCCCCCAGACGTGTGCGCTACCAACTGCGCCAAATCCCGATTTGGTATTCAAAAGTTTTGCAAAGATACCAACTTCATGGGATATCTGCAAATTTATCTTTTTCTTTTTGCCTTAAAAATCCTTATTTCGCCGCATAACTCAGCAAAATCTGTTGCGGTTCCTTATTTATTTATTAACTTTGCAGTAATCATCAAAAAGATTATTCATGAAGAATTTTGTATATTTTTTAGGACTTGCTTTCATCATTTTGACGAGTTGCAAACAAGAAGATACTTTGGGTTCCAACACCACGCAGTCGGCAGCGGTCGATGAAGACGAGGATAATACCAAGGCAACCATTGACGACAACTATACGTACAAATTACCAATCATATTTCATGTATTGTATCAAGACGCCAACGATCAAACGCAATATGTTCCCGTCGCAAGGCTTCAGGCCATTCTCAACCAGGTAAACGAACTATACCAAGGTAACGTTTATGGCCAAAGTGAAAACATCAACGTCAAATTTTTCATGGCAAATTACGACGAAAGTGGGAAGAAACTGGCAACACCGGGTGTAGAATACGTGCATTATACAGACACCTACCCTATTGATCCCAATAAGTTCATGAACGATAATACTGGAAACAAGGTGAAATATATTTGGGATCCCAACGAATACATCAATGTTATGGTTTACCATTTTACCAAAGACAAAGAGGGGCAGACGCTAGGAATCAGCCACATGCCCTACATTGTGAAAAGCGATTCAACTATTGAAGGACTGGAGTCTACAACCAGTAAATACATTAGCAAAAGTAATTTGGGATATGCCTACTGCTCGTCTGTCAACAGTACGTATATCAATTCAGAATCAACCAGATATACCTTGGCTGACAAAGGATTGCGGGGATATGATTATACCTCAACGGATGTGACTGTAACTTTGGCACATGAGCTGGGGCATTATCTTGGATTATTCCATGCTTTCGCCGAGAACAAGACAGACAGTGGATATGTAACCAGCGATGATTGCCACGATTCCGACTTCTGCAAAGATACTCCTTCCTACAACAGAGTGGCATACAACAGCTGGCTTTCACAGTATTTAACAAGCACACCATCGGCCAATGTTGATATCTATACATTGATATCTAGAACGAGTTGCGACCAAACCAAATTTGATTCTGAAGATATCATGGACTATTCGATCAGTTTTAGCTTCAAATTCACCCCCGACCAGAAATACCGTATCCGTCAGGTTCTATACTACAGTCCATTGACTCCTGGACCGAAGAAGAACCGTACATCCAGCAGAGCATCAGACTTTGACACCATCACACACGGCAAGCTTGACCTACCAATCAGAACGATGAAATAAAATTCCGTATGAAACAATATACCATCACTGCTCCTACACATTTCGACAACACCGTATTGCTGCCTGCATCCAAAAGCATTAGCAACCGATCGCTCATCATCCATGCGCTATCGAATGGAGAGGTTAAGCCACAGAATTTATCTGATTGCGATGACACACAAGTTATTTTGGATGCCATCACGCACATGCCGAAGGAGATTAATGTCAAAGCTGCCGGAACAGCCATGCGGTTCTTGACGGCTTACCTTGCTGTCACCAAAGGCGAACACATCATTACTGGCACCGACAGGATGAAACATCGCCCCATCGGTCCATTGGTTGATTCCTTGAGATACATGGGCGCAGATATTGAATATCTGGAAGAAGAAGGATTTCCACCACTGAAAATAACAGGAAAAGAAATAGATGGTGGGCTATTAGAGATTCCAGGTAATATCAGTTCACAATATATTTCTGCATTGTTGATGATCGGACCCGTTCTCAAGAATGGGCTAGAATTGACACTTACAGGCACTCTCATTTCCCGCCCGTACATTGACTTAACCCTATGGACCATGCAACAATTGGGTGCAAAAGCCGAATGGAGTGATGTGAATGTTGTCAGTGTCAAGCCTTATCCTTACCAATCTAACAACTGGATGATAGAAAGTGACTGGAGCGCCGCTTCATATTGGTATGAAACGCTAGCCTTAAGCCATGACTTCGACAATACATTCTTCCTGCAGGGGCTTCTGGATGGATCGAAACAAGGCGACTCCGTGTTGCGCTACATCTTCTCTTTGCTGGGTGTGAAGACATCTATAGAGAAACCTATCCAGCAACAACCTGGAGGAATGCGCATTACAAGGCACATGAGGACGTTGCCAAGACTTGATTACGATTTTACCAATTCACCCGATTTGGCACAAACTTTTGTTGTTAGCTGTTCGGTGTTGAACATCCCGTTTCATTTTACAGGTCTTTCATCATTACTGATTAAAGAGACCGACCGCATAAAAGCATTAATCACAGAGATGCTTAAATTAGGTTATGTCATCGAAGAACGGAACAATAGTGAACTGATTTGGAATGGTTTAAAAATAAAACCAACACTCGAACCTATCGAAACATACGAAGATCATCGCATGGCTATGTCATTTGCACCGGCATCCATCAGGTTTCCAGGATTAAAAATCAATCACCCAGAGGTGGTATCCAAATCCTATCCTCACTTTTGGGATGACTTGAGAAGAGTGGGATTCATCATCGAAGAAAACGACATATAACGATCAGCTTATGCTCTACCTGGTTCTCATCTTAATCGTTGGAACATTGATCGCTGCCATCATTGGATTGATTTCTTCACATAAAGGAGAAGAAAATCCCATCCATATTCCTGAAGGATCATGTGCTACCTGCAATGGTGTCAACGACCTATGCGAACAAACCTGTACGATGATTCAGTCGACAAAGGAAATAGAATATTTTAATGACGAAGAATTAGATGCTTACAAAGGCAGGCTCTCTGACCAATATACAGATGAAGAAGTTGCTGCCTTTTCGGAAGTGCTGTACACGATGAATCAGAATGAGGTGAAAGACTGGAACAGAAGTCTTATTCTTCGGGGCATCAACCTGCCCGACCAGCTGAAAGACGAAGTGATTTTGCTTATCTCAAACAATTGAAAATGGAAATACTCAACTATACTTTCTTCCAAAATGCACTGATTGGGTCCCTGCTGGCCAGCATCGTTTGCGGTTTTATCGGAACCTATATTGTGACACGCCGGCTGGTTTTCATCAGCGGAGGCATAACACATGCATCATTTGGTGGCATTGGACTAGGCGTTTTCTTTGGTATCAATCCCATCCTGTCGGCATTGATCTTCGCTGTTTTTAGTGCCTGTGGTGTACAATGGATGTCGCACCGCAACGATGTACGCGAAGATTCAGCCATTGCCGTATTCTGGACTTTTGGAATGAGCATCGGTATTATCTGCAGTTTTTTGACTCCAGGATTCATGCCCGACCTGCCATCGTTCCTGTTTGGAAGCATTCTTACCATCGGAACGGCCGATATTATCCTGCTGGCAGCTCTATCGGTGGTAGTCATCTTGATCTTTACCATTCTATTCAGACCGATATTAAGTGTGGCATTCGATGCTTGTTTTGCCCGTTCGCAACATCTCCCCGTAACAGCTATCGAGTATCTGATGATGGTTTTGATTGCCATGACCATCGTCTCTACCCTGCGAATGGTGGGCATCGTTCTGGCCATCAGCCTATTGACAATACCCCAGATGACCGCCAACCTGTTTACCTTCAGCTTCAAGCGAATGATTGCCTACAGTATTCTGTTTGGATGGATAGACTGTTTGATTGGGCTGATGATCAGCTATTGGATGAACATCCCATCGGGAGCCTCCATCATCTTTGTAAGCATCATTGTTTTTGCCTTGTTCAAAACCATCATTATGTTGTTCAACAAGTTTGCCAAAAGTGAGATTGCTACGAGTTAAATTCCCCACATCTTTTGTGATTTCGACGATTATCGTTACGTCGGTCATTGGATGCTCTACGCAAAAAAACACGTCGAGTAGCAGATGGTGGCATTCATTCAACGCAAGATACAATACCTATTATAATGGTTCGGTGGCCTATATCGATGGCTCTTTGGAAAAAGAGAATGGAAACAAAGATAATTTTACAGAGCTTATTCCACTCTATACTGTCGGTAACAAAGCGAGTCGAGACCTGGGAAAGTCCAATTTTACAAAGGCCATTGAGAAAAGTCAGAAAGCTATCAAGCTTCATAGCATCAAGAAAAGACCAGAATGGAATACCAACAAACGCAAGACCGAGAATGACAAAGAATGGCTAAACCGAAAAGAGTACAATCCTTTTTTGTGGAAAGCATGGCTGTTGATGGGGCGTTCCCAATTCCATTCAGGTGCGTTTGAAGAGGCTGCTTCTACCTTTTCGTACATGAGTCGCCTCTACGAGACACAGCCTTCCATCTATGGAAGAGCTCGTGCCTGGCTCGCTAAAAGTTATATTGAAGAGGGATGGTTGTATGATGCCGAAGATGTTATACGCAACATGCAACGCGATTCGATCCATTGGCAGGCTCAAAAAGAATGGGATTATACTTATGCCGACTATTACATCCACACCAAGGAATACGACAAAGCCATTCCATACCTACAAAAAGTCATCAAACACGAAATGCGCCGAAAGCAGAAAGCGCGCGAATGGCTGTTGATGGGGCAATTGCATGAGGCCTTGGGTCATAAGGATTTGGCTTACAAAGCCTATCAGCATGTCATCCGACAGAGTCCTCCCTACGAAATAGAATTCAATGCTCGCATTGCGATGACCGAGGTGATGGCTCATCAGCAAGCCCGAAAAATGATTGGGAAGCTAACAAGAATGGCTAAGAGCGACAAAAACAAGGATTATCTGGACCAAGTGTATTATGCCATTGGCAATATCTATCTAACCCAAAAAGATACAACCCGCGCCATTTACGCTTATGAAGACGGCAACAAAAAAGCAACTCGATCGGGAATCGAAAAGGGTGTACTGCTGCTTAAACTGGGCGATTTGTATTGGGATCGTGAGAAATACAACGATGCACAACGTTGCTATGGAGAGGCCATTGGCCTACTTGACAAAGATAGAAAAGACTACGACCAGCTTGCCAACCGTTCAAAATTACTGGACGAACTGGTACCCTTTACCGATGCTGTCCATCTTCAAGATTCTTTGCAGGTGCTCGCCAAATTGCCCGAAGCGGAACGGAATGCCGCCATTGACCGCGTAATCGATGCCCTCAAGAAGAAAGAAAAACTTGAAGCTGACCTAAAAGCAGACCAGAATGCGATGAATGGCATGTCCAATACGGGTCCGAATACAGATGGCTTGAAGCCCAAAACGCCACTTCCTCAGAACAACATGCAAACCAATTCCAATCAGAATCTGTGGTATTTTTATAATCAGATGGCTGTGAACCAAGGCAAAACGACTTTCCAACGGTTATGGGGAAAACGGGAAAATATCGATAACTGGCAAAGAGTGAACAAAACAGTCGTGGCCATGGGCGGAGCAAACAATGGCGCGAACGTTCCTGCCGATTCGGCAATGCAGGCAAATATGGCCGGCAACTCTGGGCAGCAAGCTGCCGACAGTGCCAGGAATGATCAGCATAAACGTGAATATTACCTGGCACAGATACCTTTTAAACCTGAACAGATCGCAGAAAGCAACCGTCAAATCATGGATGGGTTGTTTCAGTCAGGAATCATCTTCAAAGACAAGCTCGACAATCTGCCTCGAAGCGAAAAAGCCCTTCGCCGCCTCACTGACATGTATACGGATTTTGAAAAGATGGACGAAGCGTATTACCACCTGTTCCTGCTCTATTCAAGAAAGAACCAACCGATGGTAGCCAACGACTATATTCAAAAGTTAAAGAACCGTTATCCTGACAGTCAGTGGACAGCCTTGCTTAGCGATCCGCATTTTGAAGAGAACGCGCGCTTTGGCAAACACATTGAAGACTCGCTGTATGCAGCCACTTACAATGCCTTCAAAGCCGACCGATATCATGAGGTTCGCACCAATTATTCGCTGTCAACGTCACGTTTTCCATTGGGTGAAAATCGCGATAAGTTTATTTTTATAGACGGATTGAGCAAACTCAACAGTGGTGATTCTGACGGATGTCTAGTCAATATGAATACCTTGATTGCCCGATATGCAGAGAGCTCGCTAAGCCAGATGGCTGGAATGATCATTAATGGCGTGAAGGCAGGAAAGCGTTTGCGTGGTGGGAAATTTGATATCGGAAATGTTTGGACGCACAGATCGGTGGTGCTGAGTGGCACCGACACGACAGTTGTGCGTAAGTTTAGCAACGAACGAAATGCAGATTTCAACTTCATCATCGCTTACCATCCGGATTCTGTCAACGAAAACAAACTGTTGTTCAACCTGGCGAAATATAATTTTACAAGCTATCCGGTGCGCAACTTCAACATCACCATCGAAGAAGACAATGCAGGATTGCACAGGATGCAGGTAACAGGCTTCCTGAATTTTGACGAAGCGCTGCAATATGCGCGTTCGTTCCACCGACAAGCCAACCTCAGCACGTTGCTCGGTAAGGCACGGACAATCGTGATCAGCAATGCAAACCTTGATTTGTTAGGCAACCAATGGAGCTATGACGATTACGACAAGTTCTATTCCAAACACTTCGCCCCATTGAAAATCAGTACATTCCAGCTGCTGACCGAACCAGTCGATATCGAGGCGGAACCATCAAAGCCTTCGGTTGAACAGATCGATCGACTGTTGGATGACGGCACGTTTATCGATAACGGTCTGCAAAGCGAGCCTGTTGACAATGGGACGATCTTGATTCCGCAACAAGATTTGCAACAACCCGCAAACCAAGGCACAACAGTTATTCAGGAAACCAAGTCCAATCAGGTAACAGTACCCAACATAAAACCAGGCACGCCTCCTGCATTGCCCGCACAAAGTCTTCCGAAAGTTGAGCTTCCATCACCTTCAACGCCAACTCAAAATCCGAGTGGCACGATGGTTCCGACAGAGAAACCCGTTCAAAAGCAGCCGATCATCGAGAATGGTACGACAGTGATCCCTGTATCCCCTGATGTTGTCAAGCCACAACAACCGGCTGTAGGACAAGATGGAACCATCATTCAGCTACCACAACAACAACCTGCGCCAGCCAAGGGAAAGACGGATACTGTAAAGCAACAGCCAAAGAATTTACCGCAACAGCCGGTCAAGAACAATTCTACGCAGCAGCAACAGCAGTCCAAAACGGGTGAAACCATCATTTACTTCGGCAAAGGAACAGACGTTAAAAACGCCAAGAATGATGCAAAGACAACCAAGACTACAACTCAAGATACAAAGAAAAAGA
>CALNBT010000124.1 GCA_937874345.1 uncultured Prevotella sp. | reverse complement strand
AAAACTTATCTGTCACACCTTATATTATACTGTACGGCGACAACTTTACAGCAAAGCCTTGAACTTAGCTTCCAAAGTAGGTTTGGCAGCAGCACCAACAAACTTGTCAACCAGTTTGCCATCCTTAAAGAACAGGATCGTAGGAATGCTTCTGACACCAAATTCCATTGCCAGGTCGTTATTATCTTCTACGTCGCATTTACCGACAACAATCTTGCCGTCGTATTCTTCAGCCAACTCAGAGATAACGGGTGCTACCATGCGGCAGGGTCCACACCAGGTGGCCCACATATCAACTACTAATGGCAAGTTGCCATTCTTATAAGTCTCGAAATTCTCGTTTGTAATTGTAATTTCCATTTTTTTTTAATATGATGTTTATATTCTTAATATATCTCTCTATTGATACTAATCTTTGAAGAGCAAATCTTATGCCATAAATTTAGTTCACAAGATATCCCAAATCCTCGTTAGAATCGATGTATCTTAGCAAATCAGATGTGAGCGTTATCGATTTGAGACGCGAGTAAAGCGTGATACTGGAATGGTGCTCGTGGTCGTTTACCTTGAAATACAACTGAACAGGTCCGGGACAATCCTCCAACAATGAGAGCAGTTCCTCGACCATCACATCATCAAGCACGTCACTGTCAATCACAATGGTAAACTTCTGAATGTGTTTGTCTTTAACCGTTTGGAGAAATTGAATGTCATTGATACGCAAGTCATACATGTTGCTGTCACGGTATCGCTGGGTACAACGGGCCTTGACAAAGATAGTACATCCCTCCATCAACATGCCTTTCCATTTGCCCCAGTCTTCCCCAAACAAAGCAATCTCACCCGAACCAGAATAATCTTCGATGGTTACAAAACCACAGGGCTTTCCTGTTTTGGTGAACTTGTCTTTCACTGCTGTGACGATTCCACCGAAAATCACGTCCGACTTCTTAGCCAGTTCTGCCCTATCCTGCAGCTCAATGCATTTGGTGTTGCACATCGTTTCAAGCACGATTCTGAATTCATCCAGTGGATGAGCAGACAGATAGATGCCTACCAGTTTGATTTCTTCGTTCAATCGCTCTATATTGCTCCACTCTTCGGCAACAGGGATGGGTGGCGTTGCAATTTCAACAGCATTATCTCCACCAAATAGAGATTGTTGCATCTCTTGTTTCTTCGATTGATACAGCTGTCCATAACGAACCAAAGTCTCGACAAACGGCTCGCCCTTGCCATTCACGCCGAAATAGTTTTCGCGCGGAATGCCAAAACCATCGAAGCCGCCACTGAGTGCAAGACTTTCAAATACCTTTTTGTTAACACTGCTGAAATCTACTCTTTGAGCAAAATCAAAGATATCCTGATAAGGTCCGTTGGCCTCACGTTCTTGAATAATGGCCGTTGCTGCACCATCCCCAATACCTTTGATGGCGGCCAACCCAAAACGAATTTCGCCTTTTTTGTTCACACCAAACTTCTGATAGCTTTCGTTGACATCAGGTCCCAAAGTGGCAATACCCAACGATTTACATTCATCCATCAATTTGGATATCTCTGTAATCTGGTCTTTTCTACGACTCATAATGGCCGCCATGAACTCGGCCGGATAATGGGCCTTGAGGTATGCCGTTTGGAAAGCTACCCAAGAATAACAGGCAGCATGCGATTTATTGAATGCGTAAGAAGCAAATTTTTCCCAATCAGACCAGATACCCTCAAGTACTTTGGGCTCATAGCCGTTTTTCTTTCCACCCTCAATAAACTTGGGTTTCATGGCATCAACAATCGCTTTCTTCTTTTTACCCATCGCCTTACGTAGGGCATCACTCTCACCTCGGGTAAAATTAGCCAGTAATCGCGACAAGAGCATCACTTGCTCTTGGTAAACAGTGATGCCATAGGTATCACTTAAATATTTCTCCATCACCGGGATGGGATAAGTAATGGGTTCTTCACCCTTCTTTCTGGCAATAAACGATGGAATGTTGTCCATTGGTCCGGGCCGATAGAGGGCGTTCATGGCTATCAAGTCTTCGAATTTGGTCGGTCGCAGCTGACGTAAGTAATTTTGCATGCCGGCAGATTCAAACTGGAAGGTTCCGATGGTCTGACCACGCTGGTACAATTGATAGGTCAGTTCATCATCGATTGGAATTGTGTCGAGGTCGATATCGACGCCACAAGTCAGTTTGATATTATCGACAGCTTCCTTCAACTCTGAAAGCGTTTTCAGCCCCAAGAAGTCCATTTTAATCAGTCCGGTATCCTCAATCACATGGCCATCATATTGAGTACAGTTCGTCTTCTGGTCCTTGAAATCGGGGTCATCAGCCGTAGATACAGGCACCCAGTCGCTGATAGGATCGCGGCAGATGATAAATCCGCAGGCATGGATACCTGTTCCCCGGACTGTTCCTTCAAGCATCTTGGCATATTTGATGGTGTTACGCTCACGAGGATCGGAAGAGACTTCGGCTTTTTGCAACTCGGGTGTGCATTTGATGGCGTTCGGAAGATTCATTTTCAGACCGTCATTCAGTCGATCCGGAATGGCCTTGCAAAGCGCATTGGCCTTGTCCAACGGCAATTTCTCGACTCTAGCTACATCCTTCAACGAATTCTTGGTGGCCATACTGCCATAGGTAATGATATGGGCACAGTTTTCCTTCCCATACTTATTCTCCACCCACTTCAGCACCTTGGCACGACCGTCGTCATCGAAGTCGGTATCAATATCAGGCAAAGAGATACGGTCGGGATTCAAGAAACGTTCGAACAGCAAGTCGTATTTCAGCGGATCAATCTTCGTAATGCCCAGACAATAGGCCACCACTGATCCTGCAGCCGAACCACGTCCCGGTCCAACCATCACATCCAGCTCTTCGCGAGCGGCATTGATAAAATCCTGAACGATTAAGAAATAACCAGGAAAGCCCATCGTCTTCATCACATGCAACTCAAAACGAATACGGTCATCGACCTCTTGTGGAATCGGATCTTTATAGATTCGTTTTGCACCTTTGTAGGCGAGGTATTTCAAATAATCCGCCTCATACTTAATACGGTACATCTTTTCATATCCGCCCAGATGTTTGATGCGCTTCTTGGCTTCGGCTTCTGAAAGAGGGTTTTCGCCATTTTCATCGGTCGTAAACTCTGTATACAAATCCTCTTTCGTAAATCGCTGTCTCCATTCTTCTTCTGTACCAAACGAAGTTGGTATAGGGAAATTAGGCATGATGGGATCATGATTGATGCTATAGGCTTCTACCTTATTTAAGATTTCGATGGTATTTTCCAATACTTCTGGATGATCAGCGAAGATAACATTCATCTCTTCACGGGTCTTGAACCACTCTTGCTTCGAATAAAGCATACGGTTGGGGTCGTCGAGATCCTTTCCCGTTGAAAGACACAGCAGATGGTCATGCGCTTCAGCATTATCCTGATCCACGAAATGTACGTCATTGGTACAGACAACCTTGACATTATATTCTTTGGCAAGCTGAAGAATAATCTTGTTGACATGCTGTTGTATGGGGTATACCTCGCGGTTGGCCCTTATTGTGGGGTCTTTTACTTCGTGTCGCTGTATCTCCAGATAATAATCATCACCGAAAATACCCTTGTACCATTCAATGGCTTTGCGAGCACCTTCAATATCTCCACTTTGGATTTTACGTGGAACTTCACCTGCCAAACAGGCAGAACACACGATCAAATCTTCATGATATTTCTCCAAATCATCCTTATCTGTTCGCGGTCGCATGTAATATCCGTCTACCCATGCGTTGCTCACCAGCTTCACCAAATGTTTATAACCGTTATAGTTTTTAGCCAGTACAATGAGGTGTTGACCACTCATGTCACCCATATCCTTAACCTTGTCGAACTTTGTGCGATGGGCAACATACATCTCACAGCCGAAGATGGGCTTGAAAGGCTCCTTTCCCTCGGCTTTGAGTTTCTTGTTCACGGCACCGGTATAATCAAAAAATTCCTTGATGCCGAACATATTTCCATGATCTGTAATGGCCATACCCTTCATTCCGTTGGCTACAGCCTTATCGACTAACCTTTTAATAGGCGACTGTCCGTCAAGAATAGAATAATAGGTGTGAACATGAAGATGGATATAATCATTCATATGGTTTACGTATTTGGAGTGTAAAGGTAGTCAATAAACGTGAAACAGTCAAAAGAAAGATATCAAAAATTTGTAGGGTAAAGAAAAATCCGTACCTTTGCAGAAAGCTCCAATCATCTATCTTACTATGATTAAGAGAATCAAAAAACTTAAAAAAATTAGAATACACCGCGAAGGGACAGATACGCTTATTTGGGGGTTCATTGCCATTGCCGCAATTGCTTTGATTTTATGGCGGGCATTTGATACAAAAATCCCATTTTATGGCTTCACGGTAATTTCAACAATTACATATTGCATCGTTCTCAACTTCTTTCAATGTCCCATCAGATTTTTCCCATCTGAAGACACCGAAAAGATAGTTGTGGCACCTGCCGATGGCAAAATTGTAGTGATTGAAGAAGTAGAAGAAAATAAGTATTTCCACGAGAAACGAGTTTTGATTTCAATTTTCATGAGCCTATTCAATGTTCACGCCAATTGGTTTCCTGTTGATGGTGAAATAAAATTTGTACACCATCAGAATGGGAACTATCACAAAGCCTGGCTGCCCAAGGCAAGCGAGGAAAACGAACATGCAGATATCATTATTCGTACCCCTGAAGGAGATGAAGTTCTCTGCAGACAGATTGCAGGAGCCATGGCAAGACGTATTGTCACCTATGCCAAAGCCGGTGAAGATTGTTATATTGACGAACATCTTGGATTCATTAAGTTTGGCTCACGCGTAGATATTTACCTTCCGCTTGGAACTGAAGTATGCGTGAAAATGGGACAAAAGACGACTGGAGACCAGACGGTGATCGCAAAATTAAAATAAACA
>CALNBT010000123.1 GCA_937874345.1 uncultured Prevotella sp. | reverse complement strand
TTACCTTTGAACAGCCGCGTTTTCAGCGTGTACAAGTAAGGTCTTTCGGGTGACCATAGCTGAGGATTGCTGATATTGAAAGTAAACGTATTGGCGCCTCTTTCTCCGGCATTAATGCATTTTGAGGTGATAACCTTGTCGTTTTGGTCAAGTAGTGCAACCTCTGTTTTGAGATTTTGCGCTCCTTCACATCCGTCGAGTTGTGTGTCAATCGTAACGGTTGCCATGTTATCATGTACAGATTGTGTGCGGAAATATACGCCCCAAGGGTCTATTCGTGCCTTGTCGGTCAGAATGAGCTTAACGGGTCGATACAATCCTGCACCAGGATACCATCGGCTGCTCTCTTCAAGATTGTTCAAATGTACGCGAATTTCGTTATGCCCGGGCTTGGCAAACGGCGTAATGTCAATGCGGAAAGCATTGTATCCATACATCCAGAAGCCAGCTTTTTGTCCATTTACATAGACAGTTGGTTCACTCATTGCTCCATCAAAATACAGTTCTGCATGGCGAACGTTTTTCTTTAGATCGATCGTTGTTCGATATTGTCCTTCGCCAATCCAAGGTAATCCACCAGAACGGCCAGTTTGCTCACTGGCTTTCGTTTGTCCATCTTGAGAAATGGCAACGTATTGAATATCCCATTTCTTGTCAAACGGACCTTTGATGGCCCAATCGTGAGGTACTGTTACTTGTTCCCAAGCCTTACCATCTCTAGAGAATTCCCATGAAGGCAGATTAATTTCCTGTCTGTTTTGTGCGGTACAGGCAGTTGTTATGATGGTTAATAACGCTAAAATCAGTCTTTTCATTCTGTATATTTGATAATGTTTGTCGTGATTTGTAGGGTTTAACAAAGGTATTTTGGGGTCAATCCTCCTCAAGCGAAAGATATGTTATTTGGCTCCAACCTTCTTCATCCATTTTCCTCCTATCATACAGGCAATACCAATGATGATGAATGGAATGCTTAACAATTGACCCATGTTGAAGATCATACCTGATTCGAAGTCAACCTGGATGTCTTTGGTGTATTCAATGAAGAAACGGAACGTAAAAATAAGGGTCAGACAGAGTCCAAAAAAGAAGCCTGTTCCTACCTTTTGCGGACGTTTCTTGTAGAAGTACAATCCTATAAAGAAGAAGATAAAGTAGGCGATGGCCTCATACAGTTGCCCAGGATGTCGCGGAACCATGTCTACACGTTCAAAGATGAATGCCCAAGGCATATCGGTTGGCTTACCGATAATTTCGCTATTCATCAGGTTACCCAACCGGATAAAGCAGGCTGTTGAAGGTGTTGCGATTGCGATATCGTCGAGTACCTGCCACAAATTCATGTGGGTCTTCCGATAATACAGATAAAGAGCAATCATCAAGCCTAAAGTGCCGCCATGTGAAGCCAGTCCTTCGTAGCCCGTAAACTTCCACGATCCGTCAGCGAGATGGTGCACCGGAATAATCATTTCGACCACATGATCCCAACTGGACAGAAAATAATCGGGCTGATAGAATAGACAATGCCCTAATCGAGCACCAATCAATATGCCCAGAAAACAATAGATAAAAAGCGGATCGAAGTATTCGTCCTTCACTTTCTGGTCTTTATAGAGCCATTTTACGATGAAGTAGGCGAGGGCGAGCCCAATCAACCAACAAGTAGAATACCAGCGTACGGCGAACGGACCGATATGGAAGATCTCCAGATCGGGGTTCCAAAGAATGTAAAGGAGAGAGTTGAGCATTAGGATAGCATTTGTTTCTTTTGTCTTATCGAGTCAAACAACCTAATAAGACGGTTAAATTATCATTATACATTAAATCTAAAGTGCATGATATCACCATCCTGTACAACGTAATCTTTGCCCTCGATGCCTAATTTACCGGCTTCGCGAACAGCGCTTTCGCTGCCATATTGGATGTAATCTTCGTATTTGATGACTTCTGCGCGGATGAATCCTTTCTCAAAATCGGTATGGATGACGCCGGCACACTGTGGAGCTTTCCACCCTTTGTGGAAGGTCCAGGCTTTTACTTCCATCTCTCCGGCAGTGATAAAGGTCTGGAGGTTGAGCAGGGAATAGGCTTTTTTGATGAGACGGTTCACACCACTTTCAGCCAATCCCAGTTCTTCCAGAAACATCTGCTTGTCTTCATAAGACTCAAGCGAGGCGATATCCTCTTCGGTCTTGGCTGCTATCACCATTGCTTCAGCACCTTCTTCCTGAGCGATCTGCTCGATTTGACGACTGTATTCGTTGCCTTCTTTGGCCGAATTTTCGTCTACGTTGCAGACGTAAAGTACCGGTTTGCTGGTGAGAAGGAAAAGATTATGTGCGACATCTTCTTCCTCCTTCGAATCGAAAGTCACGATACGGGTATTTTTTCCTTGGTCCAAAGCTTCCTTATAGGCCTCCAAAACCGTGACCATTAATTTGGCTTCCTTGTTTCCGGCTGATGCTATCTTCTGCTGTTTGGATAATTGGGATTCGATGGTCTCAAGATCTTTCAACTGGAGTTCGGTGTCGATAATCTCTTTGTCGCCCAGGGGATCCACCTTCATTCCACCTTCGCGAACGACGTTTTCATCGTCGAAACAGCGGATAACGTGTATGATTGCATCGCATTCACGGATATTTCCCAAAAACTTATTGCCAAGACCTTCTCCTTTTGAAGCGCCCTTTACGAGTCCGGCTATATCGACGATCTCACTCGTTGCAGGTACAATACGACCTGGATGAACAATCTCTGCTAATCTTGTGAGCCGCTCATCTGGAACAGAAATAATTCCCATATTGGGTTCTATTGTACAAAAAGGAAAATTGGCTGCCTGTGCCTTGGCATTGGACAGACAATTGAATAAAGTAGATTTGCCTACGTTTGGCAATCCTACTATACCGCATTTTAATGACATGTCTTTTACTTAAAAAATTGTATACGCCACAAAGATACTGCAAATTGAGGGAAGCGCAAAATAATTCTTTTTAATTCCGTTTGTCAACTCTTATGGCAATATATCCGTTTTTGGCGTGAAGCCCCCCAAAATGGAGGTGTAGTTTTCTCGCATGTCATGGCTCATGTATATTTGTTGTAATAAACCGATTATCAATCTATAATAGATCGAGATGATGTTTTCAAATACTGAAAGTTTTCAAGACACATTTGTCTAGTAAAAATTGGCGGTCCAATCATCAGGTTGTTACTTTATTATTCAAGTTGACCGTAGAGACCTTGTCTTGATATTGTCTTCAAGGGGTGCGGTCTGGTATTTATAAACAGCTTCCAAACCGAATCTATACATCTTATGGGTTGTTGTCATTGGATTGTTGTTTGTCCAACTGGTACTCTTTCGCCTTCAGTTTATTGAATTCATCCATTGAGAGAATGATCACGCTCTTGTCGTTTGGCCGTTGAATTAAGAGTGATTCATTGCTGATGGCAACGGTATCGAGCAGGTTTTGCAAGTTGCTCGCTAGATCAGAAATATTGGTTATCTTCATGATTTTTATAATAAATCCATTGCGGTTGATAGCACTTTTAATGTGCTTCCAGCCAATTATTTCCCCAACCACAGTCGGCGATGAGTGGTACTTTCAGTTTATAGGCATTCTGCATTTCCTCTAGAACGATGCTTTCAACCTGCTCTTTTTCTTCAGGCAGTACACTGAAGTTGAGTTCATCGTGTACCTGCAGGATCATTTTCGATTTGATTTGTTCGTCTTTGAATCGTCTAAAGATATTCACCATTGCCACTTTGATGATGTCGGCAGCCGAACCTTGGATTGGAGCATTGATGGCATTACGTTCGGCAAAGCCGCGTACGGTGCCGTTATGACTGTTGATATCTGGCAAATAACGTCGGCGATGGAAAAAGGTTTCTACATAGCCTTGTGTTCGTGCCATTTCTTTTGCCTCCTCCATATATTCCTGAACTTGTGGAAACATCTCAAAATAGCCGTCGATGAGTTGCTTAGATTCTGCGCGGTCGATGCCCAATCGCTCTGCCAAACCAAAGACGGTGATACCATAAATGATTCCGAAATTGGCGCGTTTAGCTTTGGTTCGTTCATCACGTGACACCTCATCGATGTTCTTTCCATAGATTTTTGCGGCAGTAGCAGCATGAATATCATATCCGTTTGTAAAGGCATCGATCATGTTTTTATCATTACTGAGGTGCGCCATGACACGTAATTCTATCTGACTATAGTCTGCTGAAAAGAATAAACAATTATCTTCAGGAATAAAACATTTGCGAATCTCTTTTCCGTCATCCCCGCGAACCGGAATGTTTTGCAGGTTCGGGTCACTTGATGATAAGCGTCCTGTGGCAGTAACCGTTTGATTAAAAGAGGTGTGGATATGTCCTGTGCGGGGATTTATGAGTTTGGGAAGGGAGTCGATGTATGTGCTTAGTAATTTCTTTAACCCTCTGTAGCTCAGTATTTTTGCAACGATAGGGCTTTTGGATTCATATTTTTGAAGTTCTTCTTCACTGGTAATGAACTGTCCGGTCTTGGTCTTTTTCGGTTTATCTGCAATCTGCATCTTACCAAAAATGATATCACCAACTTGTTTGGGCGAGGAAACATTGAAATCTTCACCTGCCAGTTGATGGATTTCATGCTCTATATCCAGCATTCGTTTGGTGAAAAGATTTGACGTTTCTTTCAAGGCTTCCGTGTCGATTAGAACACCATTCATTTCCATTTCGGCCAAAACAGAAACTAATGGCATTTCTATTTGATAGAACAATTCTTCGACATTGAATTGCTTTAGCTTTGGTTCCAGGATATTTTTTAGTTGGAGTGTGATGTCTGCATCCTCGCAAGCATATTCGTAAATTTCGGTAGGAGAGAGGTCACGCATGCTTTTCTGATTCTTGCCTTTTGGGCCAATCAATTCGTCAATGTGTACTGTTTGGTAGTTAAGATAAACTTCTGCCATGTAATCCATGTTGTGACGAAGTTCTGGTTGAATCAGATAGTGGGCAATCATTGTATCGAACATCGGACCTTTCAGCTCGACATTGTAATTGCGCAGTACTTCTAA
This sequence comes from uncultured Prevotella sp., assembly GCA_937874345.1. Classification (GTDB taxonomy): domain Bacteria; phylum Bacteroidota; class Bacteroidia; order Bacteroidales; family Bacteroidaceae; genus Prevotella. Next base: position 2,145 of record CALNBT010000123.1, on the reverse strand, counting down.
ATCGTATTTGATGTTTTGCCCTACCTTGACAATTTCGGCGTTTTCATAAAGCGGTTTAAATATATTAACAATATTTATTGCTTCTTGACGATTAGCGGGAATAGGGATATAAAATGCCTTTTTTGGCTCAACAGAAAAGCTTAATCCTACTAATTCTGCGGCAATTGCATTTGTTGAGGTTGTTTCTGTGTCTAGACTTAAAATCTTTTTTGTTAAAAAAAAATCACAAACGGCATGCATATCTTTTTGATTGTCAACCAATTTGTATTCGTGATTAGTCGTTTTTAGGCCATTAAATTTCGAATTTTCAACTTCAACTCGAGTCTCTGGCGAGGAATTTCCAAAAAGATCAAGCTGCATGTTAACCTTTTTTGTAATTTCTTTCGAATTGTTTAAAAATCTTTCGGCAAAGGTTTTAAATTCCAGCTTTTGGAAGATTTCTCTTAATTTTTGTTGGTCGGGTTCTTCTCTTTTGAATTCTTCCAATTTTAAATCGATGGGGACATCCGTTCTGATCGTTGCCAAGAATTTTGACATTTTGATATTCTCTATGCCTGCTTCTATTTTTTCGCGTAACTTACCTTTCACCTCTTGCGTTTGGTTCAACAGATTGTCAACGCTCCCAAATTGTTGAATCAACTTGGAAGCAGTTTTCTCTCCGATACCGGGACAGCCAGGAAAATTATCCGCTGAGTCACCCATCAATGCCAAAAGGTCTATCACTTGCGATGGGGAAGCGATGTCGTACTTCGCCTTTATTTCTTCAACGCCAAGCGTATCGTATCCACCACCGTGTCGGGGGCGGTAAATGTAGACATGTTCTTTTACCAATTGCCCGTAGTCTTTGTCGGGTGTCAGCATAAATGTGTCAATTCCCAATTTTCCAGATTTCATCGCAATGGTACCGATGACGTCGTCGGCTTCAAACCCGTCAACCTGAATGCTGGGGATGTTATACGCCGCCAGTATTTCCTTGATGATGGGAACTGATTTCTTGATGTCTTCGGGAGTGGCCTCACGTTGTGCCTTATATTCGGGATAAGCTTCGTTTCTGAATGTCAGTCCATGGTCAAATGCAACAGCGATATAGGTAGGTTGTTCCTTTGTCAGCACCTCATTTAAAGTGTTGCAGAAGCCCATGATGGCCGATGTATTGAGACCTTTTGAATTGATGCGTGGATTTTTGATAAATGCATAGTACGAACGATAGATTAACGCATATGCATCAAGAAGAAAAAGTTTATCCATAAATTAAGTCTTTATCGGGTAAAATTACTAAAAAAATAATACAAATACCGATAAATTGCTTAATTTTGTCGGAAAATTAAGCCGCATGGATTATCTATCTCTGATACAGAAACCGATACATCGCGAACTAGAAGAGTTTATCTATCTTTTTAATCAATCGCTTAGTCACGATAATGGACTTCTCTCTCAAGCGTTAGAGCGAATTCGAAATCGTGGAGGTAAGCGAATGCGACCCATGCTGATTTTGTTGATTGCCAAGAACTTCGGTGAGGTTACGCATGTGGCTCAAAATGCAGCGATTGGTATTGAACTATTGCATACAGCCAGTTTGGTGCATGATGATGTGGTTGACGAAAGTGGAGAGCGTAGGGGACAGGCGTCTGTCAATGCAACTTATAATAATAAAGTGGCTGTTTTAGTGGGCGACTACATTCTTTCAACGGCGTTATTAAACATTTCTTTTACACATTCAGAGGAACTTGTTCGCGATTTGGCCGAGTTGGGAAGAAACCTTTCCAATGGTGAAATCCTGCAGTTGACGAATGTAGACAATACAGAGATTTCTGAAGATATCTACTATCAAGTCATTAAACAGAAGACGGCTACCCTTTTTGAAGCATGCGCGGTAATAGGAGCTAAGGCTTCCAAAGCAAGTAAGCAAGCTATTGAAGGGGCTAGAATATTCGGGCAGAATATAGGTATGATTTTCCAGATTCGTGATGATATCTTTGATTATTACGATTCTAAAGAGATTGGTAAACCCACTGGGAATGACATGGTTGAGGGGAAACTGACCCTTCCTGTGATTTATGCGTTGAATTCTACGCAGGATGTTCATATGATGGCGTTGGCCCAAAAAGTAAAAACAGGTGACATAACTCCAGATGAGATTGCTCT
>CALNBT010000122.1 GCA_937874345.1 uncultured Prevotella sp. | reverse complement strand
ATTACAGCCCCAATACGCTCATCGTCTTTTACGATAACAAAATTGGTGAGACGCCCTTGCTTAAAGAAATCGACAAGATGAAAGGTGTGGTGATTTACCAATATCGGTTGTCGTGCGGACTGTCATTGCGTATACCTAAGCGTATGCGTATTAAAACTGCGATGAAACGGTTAAGCAAGGTTGCAGGTGTAACGCAAGTGATGCGTGACAACATCATTTATCTGGATCCCGTTAAGCCTAAAGCAGAAGATTTGAAATAAAGTCATTGACCGCCCAGCCTGTCGAAAAAGACAATGAGTTCTTCCCAGGTTTTAAATTCGTCGCTGCCATATTGTAAAGTGGTTCCCATAAAATTGGACTCGTTATCTGTTGTGATGAAATAATCGCCATAAAGCAATTGCTTTTGGTTGCTGAAAACAATTCTGTTGAAGGCTGGTGCTGATAGATAATCTTCCACCCATTGCTGAACAGCCGTGATATATTCGCTGTCATTGGTGGGGGCATCAGTAACAATATAGACATCGTAATGCTCAATCAACATTTCGTATGCTTTATGCATGCTCGACGTTGCCTTGCCAAAACGATCATGAAGGATGTGGTAGTCGATGTAGACAATTGGCCGTTCGCGCCCTTGCTGCCTGTCGTCAATCCATCTGATAACCGGAATGAGATAATGGAATGCCACCTTGTTGGTCAGCTGGTGGGCTCCATGAAAGTGGATGGCGTTGGGATAATGCTCGTTGAATAGGTCGAATGTGTGGACGACGGGGTCTTTATCGCCGAATAGTCCATACACCCGTTTTTGTTCCTCAGGGGTTACCTGCTGAAAACACAACTGGGTGATATCTTTGTATTCATTGACCAACGATTTGGTTACGATAATATCCGTTTCGCCATCCTTACGCGGATTCAAAAAGGTTTGTTTGCCCATCATGCCATGTTCGTGCATGGTTTCGCCCATTTGGAAGGCTGGATTTACAACAATTCGGTCGTAACCAGTCAGCATTTCGGTATACATACCACCCATAGATGTCCCGATAATCAGGTCGGGTTGATGCTGCTTGCAAAGGTCTTTCAACAACTCAAGGGCTTCTTGGGGGTGGATAGGCATGTCTTCGGCAAAGACATGCGCCTTTGGAAGCAGTTCCCTCAGCATGGCAACAGTACCCGATTGGGCTGATGACATAAAACCGTGGACGTACATAACCTTTTTGCCCGACATCAGTTCGGGATACTGTTTGATGTAAGAAGATTCCATCCTGTGATGATTTGTGACATGCAAAGATACGCATTCTTTGCGACTTCTGCAACATCTCGAAACCGTGCAAACCAAACGGCATCATATCGTTGGTCAATCTTGATGACTTTGTCGGCCGATTTCAATCGTATTGATGCTCAATAGCAATGACTTTGTCAGACAGGTGTTCGGTAGCAGGGATTTATTGACAGAAAACGATTGGTATTACCCAAAAAGCATTATCTTTGTCATGGAAATTTTATCGACCACGAGCCTAAGCATTCAGAAAAAACAATATATCCTTTATGAAAAAAAACTTTGCTATTGCTGCTTTGACAGCTATCTTTGCGTTGCCAATAGGCGCGCAAAAGGAAATGCCTCCGTCCGCACAAGCGATGCCAACCGATACCGAATGGCATGATTTGGAGGTCAACGCGATAAACAGGTTCAAATTACATACCGATTTCTTTGCTTACGAATCGGTGGACAAGGCACTATCCGGCAAGCCCCAATCTTCTGACAATTATTTGTCGTTGAATGGACCATGGAAGTTTCATTTTGCTGAAACACCTGATAATCGGCCTGCAAATTTCTTTGCACCTACCTTTAATGACGCTTCATGGAAGACCATGAATGTTCCGGGAATATGGGAATTGAATGGCTACAATGACCCCGTTTATGTTAATATTGGCTTTGCCTGGCGAGGACATTTCAAGGACAACCCGCCCCAGGTCCCAATTACCGACAATCATGTAGGTAGTTATCGGCGTGTGATCAATATCCCGGCCAATTGGGATGGCAAGCAGGTGATAGCCCATTTTGGAAGCGTAACATCTAATATCTACCTGTATGTAAACGGTCAGTTTGCCGGGTATGCAGAAGATTCTAAGGTTGCAGCCGAGTTTGATATCACGCCATATTTAAAGAAAGGCGAAAATGTCATTGCTTTCCAGACATTCCGTTGGTGTGATGGTTCTTATTGTGAAGACCAGGATTTTTGGCGACTTAGTGGTGTGGCTCGAGACAGTTACCTGTACGCACGCAACCCAAAAACACAGATATCAAATATCAGAATCCTGACAGATTTGGAGAACAACTATCAGGATGGCTTGCTGACGGTTGACCTGGACGTACTGGGTAGCCCAACCATTGACTTTGATTTGATCAATGCCAACGGTATACCTGTGAGCAAACATACTGTAACCTTCAAGAAACAGTCACATGGTACAGTGACCTTTAATATTAAGAATGTTAAGACATGGACGGCAGAAACACCATATCTTTTTACCCTTGTTGCATCTGTGAAGGACAAGAACCAGGTTGTTGAAGTGATTCCCCAGAAGGTTGGTTTCAAAAAGGTTGAAATCAAGAACAGCCAGTTGCTGGTCAATGGAAAGCCTGTTTACATTAAAGGTGTCAACCGACATGAGATGGATCCCGACGGAGGATATGTTGTCAGTCGTGATCGAATGATACAGGACATCAAGCTGATGAAGCGATTTAATATTAATGCTGTTCGTACTTGTCACTATCCCGACGATCCTATCTGGTATGATTTGTGTGACGAATATGGACTTTATGTGGTGGCAGAGGCCAATCAAGAAAGCCATGGCTTTGGCTATGGTGATGATGCTCCATCAAAGAAGCCATTGTTTGCGAAGCAAATTTTGGAACGTAACCAGCATAATGTAGAGATGCAATACAATCATCCAAGTGTGGTGATGTGGTCATTGGGCAACGAAACGGTTGACGGACCGAATTTTACCGCTGCTTACCAATGGATAAAGAGTGTTGATTCTTCACGTCCTGTTCATTGGGAGCGTGCAGGAAAGGGTGCTAATTCAGACATCTATTGTCCGATGTATCTGTCTCAGAAGGGCTGCGAAGACTATGCTCGATCAACCAAACCGGAAGACCAAAAGCCGTTGATACAATGTGAGTATTCTCATTCAATGGGCAATTCTTGTGGTGGCTTTAAGGAGTACTGGGATTTGGTGCGTAAGTATCCCAAGTTCCAAGGGGGCTATATCTGGGACTTTGTAGACCAGGCGCTGCACGATAAGAAGCGCAATATTTATGCTTATGGTGGCGATTACAATAACGATGACCCGAGTGATAACAATTTCAACTGTAACGGATTGGTTGGTCCGGATCGTGTTCCTAATCCGCATATGTATGAAGTGGGATACCAATACCAAAATATTTGGGTTGAACCAATTGACTTGAAGACCGGAAAGATTCGCGTCAAGAATGAGAATTTCTTCCGTAACTTGAATAATGTTGCTATGAAGTGGAGCATGATAGTGGATGGTGAAGAGAAGGAGAGCGGTATCGTTAACGATCTGAATGTAGAGCCGCAGCAACATGCAGATTATACACTGCCGATACCTTATGACAAGTATGTCAATGATGCCAATGTCAATGATGTACAGCTGAATGTTGATTTTGTCTTGAAAGAAGCTGAACCGCTGAAGGATAAAGGGCAAGTGGTTGCTTACGACCAGTTTACATTGAAGGACTATTATCGCCAGGCGTTATACGATAAACATTTCAAAGATCAGACAAACGGTACCTCTATTCGGTTAAAAATGGTATCAAAAAAGAATGACCCCGCGCTGACGTTTAATTTAGACCAGGGAAGAATCTCCTTTGATAAGAAGACCGGTTATCTGTCAGAATATACTGTCAATGGTATTTCCTATTTGGGTGATGGCGGAAAACTGATGCCACAATTCTGGCGTGCTGTTACCGATAATGATATGGGATCTGGTATCAACAAGAAGTATAGTGTGTGGCGCAATCCTGTCATCAATCTGATTTCTTTAACAGAAGCCAAGAAAGATCAGTGGGGAAAGCGCTTTGATGTGGTAACCGCACAATATGATATGCCGGAAGTGAAGGCACAGTTGGTGATAGAATATCTCCTTGATAAAAATGGTGAGCTGCATATTTCTCAGCAGTTCATTCCTGCTGCCGGTGCTGACGTGCCCAATATGTTACGTTACGGAATGGTG
>CALNBT010000121.1 GCA_937874345.1 uncultured Prevotella sp. | reverse complement strand
TCGATGTGTTCCGTTCCAACGGACTGGTGATGCGCAGTCGCAGACGTCTCCGCACGACGGATTCGCGTCATGCCTTCCACATCTATGCCGACCTGCTCAACACCAAGCCCAGGCTTGTTCCGCAACGATGCGACGAACTCATGGTGAGCGACATCACCTATGTGGCGACAAATACCGGCTGGTCCTACCTCTCGCTCGTCACCGACGCGGCCTCGCGCCTGATCATAGGGTATGCCATGCATCCCTCGCTTGATACCGATGGCCCCCTGAAGGCTTTGGAGATGGCCTTGGCCTTCTACTGCTCGCACGGTATCCCTACGGAGAAGCTGATACATCATTCCGACAGGGGCATACAGTACTGCTCCTCGCGCTATGTGGGCAGGCTCAAGGAGCAAGGCATACGTATCAGCATGACGCAGACGGGAGATCCTCTGCACAACGCACTTGCCGAGCGCATGAACAATACCATCAAGAACGGATGGCTCTTCGACTGCGATGAGCTACCGCCTGAAAAGGTAAAGCAGAAGATTGCACATGCCGTAGAGATGTACAACAGCATAAGGCCACACCAGTCTCTTGGAATGATGACACCCATGGAGGCTTTGAGAAAGGAGAAAGAACATGACGGGCTACCCATCACAGCAAGTCCGGCAAAAGGAAGGGTGATGGGGCCTTAGGTGTTTTTCATGGTATTAGCAGATAATAAATGAAAAATATCACAGCCATTGAAACAAAAGTTATACTTTTGTTGAACAGATGAATGTAAACTGAAACAGGATGAAAAAGTAAAGACTGTCAACTGTTTCAGGAATAAGAACAAAATCTGTAAACCGCTTTAGGACAAACTTAGTAATGTGTAAAGTAATGTAGGATTAATCAACAAAAGTGTCAACTAAATCCAGGATAGGTCACAACTAAATCCAGTACACGACAAATTACATAGCAATATGGGCGCTTTTGACCGGCAAGGTCAATGGTTTTGCGCATCGATCTCATTCATATTGTCCAGGTAGGTCTCAGCCTTCGTGAAGGATACACATGCCAAAGGATTCTGAGAAGGGCTATCTTTTGGTTAAATGCTCGAAACAGCACTCATTTTCACGAAAGATTTCGTATTTTTGTATTCTTAGTGATTGCCACAGCAGATGAACGATTCATCTTGTGAAGGGGCAACAAACTAAATTCTATAATATTTAACATAATACAGATTTTAATGGAAGGATCAATTAAACAAATTGGACAACGACTGAAAGGTCTGCGCGAAGTATTGAATATTCCGCTTTCTGAGATTGCGGAATTGTGCAATATCTCCGAAGAACATTATCTGAAAATTGAATCAGGTGAAGCTGATCCATCTGTCTACAGATTATCAAAGATATCTAAACACTATGGAATATCGCTCGATGTGCTTCTTTTTGGAGAAGAACCCCATATGAGCTCATATTTCGTTACCCGCAAAGGACAAGGATTGTGTGTCGACAGAAGAAAAGATTATCGTTACCAAAGTCTGGCAAGCGGATTCAAAAGACGCAAGGTAGATCCATTCCTCGTTCAGGTCGATCCCCTTCCCGGAGATCAAAACCACAACCAAAATGCACACGAAGGACAAGAGTTCGACCTCGTCATACAAGGAACGCTGGAGGTAACCATTGTAGATAAAGTGATAACCCTCGAGCAGGGTGACTCTATTTACTTCGATTCATCCAGCATGCACAGCATGCGTGCATTGGGAAACCAATCCTGTCAATTCCTTTGTATCGTTATTTAATAAAAAAAGAACATGGTCGAAAGATTTCTATCACAAACGTCTTTTTCTTCAGAAGAAGACTTCAAGGAACATTTACAGTTCATTATACCAGAGAATTTTAATTTTGCATACGACGTGATGGATGTTTGGGCTGAAGAAAAGCCCGACAAACTGGCTTTGCTATGGACAGATGAAGCCGGAAAAGAGCTGCGTTTTAGCTTCAAGGATTTGAAAGAACAATCCGATCAGATGGCTTCTTACTTTCAATCTTTAGGCGTCGGTCATGGTGACAAGGTGATGCTCATCTTGAAACGTCACTTCCAATGGTGGCTGGCTATGCTGGCTTTGCACAAATTAGGAGCAATCGCCATACCTGCCACACATATGCTTACCACGCACGATATTGTATATCGTAACCAACGTGCCGGCATCAAAGCTATCTTCTGTGCCGATGACCAATATGTGATAGACCAGGTTACGGCAGCCATGCCCGAGAGTCCGACAGTTGAAGCTTATATTACCGTTAGCGAACACGAACACAAGGGGTTCCACAATTGGAATTTGGAGTGCAAAGATGCCAAACCTTTTGTTCGGCCAAAGATTGCAAACACCAACGACGACACCATGCTGATGTACTTTACCAGTGGCACAACAGGTGAGCCAAAGATTGTTGCTCATGATTTTCTCTATGCCTTGGGACACATCACAACGGGTGTTTTTTGGCATAATCTTGATGAAACGAGCATTCATTTAACAGTTGCCGATACTGGGTGGGGAAAGGCTGTCTGGGGAAAACTCTATGGACAATGGTTTGCCGGGGCTGCAGTTTTCGTCTTTGATTACGAAAAATTTGATCCAAAGAAGCTGCTGTGCCAGTTGGAAAAATATCACATCACTTCATTTTGTGCACCACCAACAATTTACCGTTTCCTGATTCGTGAAGACTTTTCTCAATATGATTTAAGTTCGTTGCGTTACTGCACAACTGCCGGAGAGGCTCTGAACCCATCTGTATTCAAAGATTTCTACGAAAAATCAGGCATCAAACTGATGGAAGGTTTTGGCCAGACAGAAACCACCATGACACTGGGTACCTTCCCGTGGAATAAGCCTAAACCAAGCTCAATGGGCAAACCAAATCCACAATACGATGTAAGATTACTCAAAAAAGATGAAACACCATGCGAAGATGGCGAGAAAGGAGAAATCTGTATCCATGTAGGAGACAAAAAACCGATAGGACTTTTTAAAGGATATTATCACGACAAAGAGCTTACGAAGAAGGTTTGGTACAATGGGTTCTACCACACTGGCGATCTTGCATGGCGTGATGAAGACGGATATTATTGGTTTGTGGGCCGTACCGATGATGTCATCAAAAGCTCAGGATACCGCATCGGACCTTTCGAAGTAGAGAGTGCGCTGATGACACACCCGGCAGTTGTTGAATGCGCCATTACGGGTGTACCCGACGATATCCGCGGAATGGTGGTGAAGGCAACTGTTGTTTTGGCTCAGGAATGGAAGGATAAAGCAAACAATGACCTCATCCATGAACTTCAAGACCATGTGAAGCATCAGACAGCGCCGTACAAATATCCTCGTATCATTGAGTTTGTCGATGAATTGCCAAAGACCATCAGCGGTAAAATACGTCGTATCGAAATCAGGGAGAAAGATGCAAAGAACGACGAGAAAGAAAAAAAAACAGACGAAGGAGCTCAATAGCATGAAACGCATCGTCGTTAAAGTGGGAAGCAATGTGCTGACTCACCCCGAAGGAAAGCTCGATGTAACGCGTATATCAGCCATTGTCGACCAGATTGTCAGCCTAAGGCACCTGGGATATGAGATCATTCTCGTATCTTCCGGTGCTGTTGCAGCCGGTAGAGGCGAGCTGAACATTGACCACGAACTTGATAACGTGGCTCAACGCCAGTTGTTTTCGTCCATGGGACAAGTCAAACTGATGGGGCTATATTATGATCTTTTCAGAGAATATCGGGTTCACATCGGACAGATCTTGACGATGAAAGAAAACTTTATCGTTGAAGAACAATATCAAAACCAACAAGCCTGTATGGAAGTGATGCTGGAACAGGATGTCGTTCCCATCATCAACGAAAACGATACGGTATGCATCACCGAATTGATGTTTACTGACAACGACGAACTGAGCGGACTGGTTGCACTAATGATGAATGCCGATGCCCTGATTCTCTTGACAAATGTCAATGGGCTTTACACGGGTGCACCCAGTCATCCCGACTCAAAATTGATCAAGACGGTTACTTTTGGACAAAATATCAGCACTTGTATCGATGACAGTAAGAGCGATCTAGGTCGGGGAGGCATGGAATCTAAATGCCACACTGCCATGAAAATGGCGGAGGAAGGAGTTCGGGTCTTCATGGCAAATGGTCAGATCGATGACATCCTGATCAACCTTATCAAACATCCTTCCGATACGTTACATACAGAATTCA
>CALNBT010000120.1 GCA_937874345.1 uncultured Prevotella sp. | reverse complement strand
GGCAGAATCATTTAATGCTAAGATCAAGCTGTTTAGAGCAAACCTCAGAGGAGTAGCAGATAAGAGGTTCTTTCTCTTCAGAATATCAAAGCTATATGCATAATCCCCACCGTTTTCCTACTGAGCCTAAATATCCTTTTCATTGAATAGTAGCAGACAGACTTACACAAAATAATCAATCGGACTTCATCATTAACATTTGTGGAAAAGTAGAAATCAATTTGATATCGGCTACTCAAGTTTTCACGATTGTTGCACGTGAAATCAGTATAAGCACTGTCATGCAAATCACAAAGACGCTCTTTCTTATTGCTGCTTATTTAAATTTACTCTGATTCCGATATTCAGATTGAAATTAGTGGGGGTGTCTTTATAGATGTTCTCAACATTACTACCATTGTTGAAATGATGGCTCACGCCAGGTTCAACATAAACACTGACATCCTTGCTAAATCTGTATTCTCCTCCAATGGCTGCATTTAACGAGAACATGGGATTATTTTCCTTAACGGAAACGTTATTAGAATTCGCTTTAGATGCATTTTCAAAAGTTTGTTTTGACTCGCCTTTCACAAGTTTTTCTATTTCACCACCTACGGTTGTATAAAGATTTATTCTATTTGTCTTAACAAGACTATAGCTTGCATTTACAGGCAGACCTACATAATGTAGATTTTGCTCTACGACATAGCTTTCTGTCCCTCTGCTATACGAGAAATCAGAGCATAGACGACTATAAGTAAGACCTGTCTGTAAACTCCAACGATTATCAATATTGTACCTTACGGACATGCCAAATTTAATGGGTTGATGATGCTTTGTGGCAGTTCTGGTCCCTTCCGACCCTGTTACATAATCCTGTATATTGTCACCCGAGAACTCCGGTGAATAGTCGCCATAAGGATTTGCTGATGCCAACAGCAGCCCTTGGGTATTGCTTGATGTTCCAACCCCACCATTATAAGATGTCCCGATGCTGAAGCGGGAAGACCGGGCATTATTCTTTGCATACGATATAGGGTCCTTTCCCTGATATTCTCTTGTCTGTTGCTTTATAGACCGAGCGTTACCTAAACTATCTGCTCTTTCTGGGGTTTGACTCTGTGTTACCTGCTGTCTTTCGATCGTTTTATCGTTACTAAGAATCTCGTTTTCTTTATAATTATAAGAATTGCTGGCAAGCAACGTGTTATCACTAAAACTTTTTTGTGCACCTTTATAAATAGATGACACGAACTTTACGGCATTCGGTACATGTTTTTTTGTACTTGCTTCTTTTATTGAAGAATTCGAAGCAACATTTTTGTTATGATCCAGCACGACAGCAACCTGTTTAGACAAAGGAGACCGGTTAATAAGCATATCACCCAAATATAAACCAACAGCAAATATGGCAGCAACAGAGGCTGAACGATAAATCCATAAAGGTACCATCCTTACCTTCTGTTTGGTAGAATGCACGGGAGCTATTCCACGGCGAAGCATCTCCATCTTGATGTCGTCGAGAAGACCTTTGGGAGCTTTTACATTTTCACTTTGAATTCGTGAATGTAATTTATCAAGCCATTTTTCCTTCATTGTCGTATCTCCTATATGTTTTGCTCTTTAAGCATTCTTGCAAGCATATTTCTTGCTTTATGAAATTGAGATGCAGAAGTATCCGGTTTGATATTGAGAAGTTCTGCAATCTCCTTATGACTTTTGCCTTCTATCGCAAATAAATTAAAAACAGCCCTGTAACCTGGTGGCAGCTTGAGAATGGTATCTGTTATTTGGGTGATAGACAAGCTATCAATATCTGGCTCATCATCAGTGATATCCGGCAAGTCTACATCATTATCGACAAAAATATTTGAATTGTTGTCTCTTAGAAAATGAAGAGACTCATTGATCACTACCCTTGTAAGCCAAGCCTTTAAAGATCCTTTACCTCTATACTCAAATGTATAAATCTTTGTAAAGATTCTAATAAAAGCTTCTTGGAGCACATCATGCAAGTCATCCTGATTTTGAATATATCGCGAACAGACTTTGGCCAGATAATCCGCATACTCGTCATAGAGCTTATCCATGGCGAGGGCATCGCCCTTTGAAAAAAGGCTTATAATATGTTGTTCTTTGTTATATCCAAACAAGCTCATTAATATAATAAGGAGACCTTCTATTGAAATTATTTACGGCTGATATATTTGAATTTAACACTTTTCATACCAGTAAATGATTGCCACTTCAATGTTAAGTCTACTGCTTTTCCCTGTGTGTCAGGAAGATCATTAAGTCTGAACGCCACAAGACCATCACGAACAACACCACCATTTGTGTCACCTGAAGCATTGTGATGGAGCACTACCTCATAGGGATCTTCACCTTTAACAAGACTCATGGTATGTTTTGCTCCATTACCAAAATATGTCCGAAAGCGTAATGTAAGATATCCGTCTTCCACAATGGTAGTCCAATCGTTAACGACCTCTACGGGATCCTTCCCATATACATCATCGTTATGCAATCCTAAGCTCTGGGCCATATTCTTTGTGCGTATGGTATCCACCCAATTCACATAAGCACTTTTTGAATAATGACCATTCTGTCCATCCTGGATTCTAAAGTTTGCAAGAGCTCTTAATTCCTTGTCACCGTAGGGAGAAGTCTTTAGATTAACCGGGAGAATTGTCGTTGAGTCATCCAACTGAAAATAAACCTGCCCAGTAGAACTATTCGTTTTGATCGTAACCAGTGCATTCGGATAATTGATAGAATTATCAAAATCATCATCGTTAGAACATGATAACAAAACTAATGAACCTAAGACAACCAAAACACTAAGAAAGCAAAATAATAACCGTTTCATCTCCATTCCTCCTTTTTAATCTATTTTATGTTGATATTCCAGCTTACCTGATCGATGCTACAAATGTATAAAAATTTAAGAAAAGGGCCGGCCTTTTATGAAAGAAGAGGGAACGCTCAAAGAGAATTTCCCTCTTCTCCAAAGACTTGAATATGGTCGTTTACTGTACAGTAACGGTAATCGTTCCAGCCAATTTATTCGCATCAAGAACACTTACAGTAGTCGTTCCAGCCTTAACACCTTTGATCGTAACCTTGGCATCTTTCACAGTGGCAGTAGCAATCTTTGTGTCTGTAACGCTTACTGTGTATGGTGCCTTACCTGATTTGATGTTTATTTCAGCTTCATTGCCAATGCCAACACTTACATTTGCCTTATCAAATGAAAGTGGTGTAATCACATTGACAGCGAGCGTACCTGATAGCTTGTTTTTGTCAGTAACAATAATAGAGGTCTTGCCTTCCTTAACGCCTGTAACAGTAATGATGTTTTTATCAACCTTGACAGTAGCGATCTTTTCGTCTATAGACTTTACTGTAAATGGCTGTGTTCCGTTACCAATTGTCACATTGGCAGAAACACTTGGTGCTACCTCTACTTTGGCCACATTGAATTTCAAACCAGCGTTGTCATTGTTGTCATCGCCACAAGATGTAAGCATCACAGCACTAAGGCAGCATACTGCCATCGTCATTGTCTTGAAAATACTTTTCATTTCCATTTTTTGTTTTTTAAATAGTTATTCTTATGTTTAAAACTGTATCATTATCTATCAGATACATCTATTAAAATCAAATGTTCAAGTAGCTTGCCTGAGTGGAATATAAAAATAAGTTAAATTGATATTTGAGTCAAATTAGAAATGGTGTCAAAGAGATGTTCGTAAAATCCATCAATGGCTAAGAAAAAGAGATAGATAAAGGGTATGAAAAAGGAACTTTTTAGCAAACAAGATACACAGTAACTTTAGCAGACCTCTTTGTGTTGGCCATCAGGGCCTGTTTCAACAAGATTTGCCATCCAGGGGCAGATTTACGGTCATAAAGTTACTATATTGATGTTTTTCATAACGATATTGTCAATTAATCAGAAACAAGGACCAGAATCATCAATCTGCATGAGTTTGAGAAGCAAAAGCATGCAGATTGGCTTGTGATATGAATGACTTTGAATGCCGTTTTACCTGTTTACATTTTGTCAAGCAGATGTATCTTATCTTGCAAGTTTGTTGAAAGATCAGATTGAGCAAGTATTTTACATTTATTCAAAGACTACTTCTATATTCTTTTGCAACAATTTTGATTCTCCAACTGAAAAAGGTAACTTTGCCGTATAAACCTTGATATTCTACGTTATAGATATTATTAGCAAACAGAAACGAACCTTTATAACCCTATCAAATGATTTCAAAATTTACAGAGAAACTGATTTTCATGCTGCTATTCGTATTAAGTGGCACTGAAGTATACGCACAGTCGGGTATTTACGCGTGTGGACACATCCGTCGTACACGAACGACCGCTATTCCTAATCTAAAAAATTCGGGCTATACCAACGCCATTCTATTCAATGTGAATGTAGAGCAAGACGGAACCTTAACAACAGATTACGACTGGACCAACCAAAGACCTGCTGAAGCAGGAGGAATTATCTGTCAGAACGGCAAATATGTGTTCGACCAATTTCAGCCCTACTACATCAGTGATGTGCGTTCGCTTTTAACAGAACCAACGAGTATAAACCGTGTTGAAATTTGTATCGGCGGATGGGGTAATGCCTCTTACGACCATATCAAAACGCTTATAGCAGCGCAAGGCATTTCAGAAAATTCGATGTTGTACAAGAACTTCAAGGCATTGAAGGATGCCATTCCAGAAATCTTTGCCGTTAACAATGATGACGAACAAACGTATGATGTCAATACGGCCGCGCAGTTTCACACGATGATGTACGATTTAGGATATAAAACGACTGTAGCACCATACATGAATAAAAACTTTTGGTACGCGCTTGTTTCGCAATTGAATCAAAACAGAAGTGGTGCCTGTGATCTGATTTACCTTCAAACTTATGGAGGCGGTGCCTACAATAACCCGTCAGACTGGAACTTTAACGGTATTCCGATATGGGTTGGATATGATTGTGAATCCAGCAGCAATCTATCCGACATGGTAACCAAATTTCAAAACTGGAAAAATACATCTGGCGTTGTCGGTGGTTTCCTTTGGAATTATAACAGTGAAGCGCGCAATGTAAACGAATGGGCTTCGGCCATCAATCGCGTTTTCAAAACAAAGTCAACATCATCACCTGTTGCTACCTTTTACAGCGACATCAACTATGGAGGATATGCAATCGGTTTACCGGTCGGAACTTTTACACAAGCAGAGATGGCTCTTTATGGAATCAAGGCTAATGATATCACCTCGCTGAAGATTAACAGCGGTTACAAAGTTACAATCTATACCAATGCCGACATAAGCGGCACAGAACGTCTACTGACGACATCGACAAGCTGGATTGGAACCGATTGGAATGACAAAATTTGCTCGATGAAGATCGAATCGACCACCAGTGGCATAGCGTCCGAAACGACAGACCAACAACTGTCGGTCTTTCCCAATCCAACCTCATCATTCATCACGATACATCAGACACAGGCATCCAAATTAATCAGGATATATGATGCAAAAGGCAAATTGGTGAAAACAATCAATCCAACAGCAGAGAATACCAAAGTGATGATAAGCGATTTGCCAAAGAGTACCTATATTGTAAAATCGGGCAATCAAGTAACAAAATTGTTGGTTAAATAAACACTGATACAAGGAAAATCCAATTAGATTTTCGACAAATCATGCAAATAAAAAAATAGAATTGGCTATTGAAAATTCGAAACATTCGCTTACAAGGACATTTTCAATAGTCAATTCTATTTCATTTTACGAAGATAATGGTGTGAGTTTGAATTTAAATTATTGAAAAAATGGGGCTTTCTGATGTTGCTCAATTTAACTGTGAATATCGGGAAGGAGCACTGGTTGCAGCTACTGCAAATGCATTGGTGAACCTACATCCTTCAGAAGCAAGTTTGTTTACATTCGGTGTTGAAACGTTTTTTGCTCCATAACACTCTAAATCGCCGAATCCCATGTCATCGGCATAAATGATAATGACATTGGGATGTTGTTGGGTGAAAGCCATCGTAGCATGGAGTACCAAGGACAGCTAATGAGATGAAATAGTAATTTATTCTTTTCATATATGGAGCTAATCAAAAAAGAATATTTGTAATCAATAGAGGTTGTCCGAATCAAATACCATTTATTATCCTATTTCTCGGCATAGGCGGCCTGCTCGGCTTTGGCAATGATTTCTTCTATCGATTGTGGTTTGAGAGAAATTTCTTCTAAATCAAATTCATTGTTATCATCCGATTCACTGGTTGCTTCCTCATCCAGTTGTTCAGCTGATTGTACACCTTCAACCTCATCTGAATGAATAACCTCATCCAAAGCTGCATCGGATACCTCAATAATCGGATCACTGAGTTCACTGACTTCTGTTTCTGAAATGTCGTGAACTTCTGGAACAACCGTTTCAAGTTCCTCTTCCATTTTGGTCCGATTAGCTTTAGCAGTGAATATTGAATCTACAAATTTTGACTGATGCTTCAACTGTTCCAACGTAAACTTGCAAGCCTGTTGCTGGCTCTCTTTCTTGCTGAATCCTTCACCTGAACAACCTTCGATTTCTTCCAGTTCAACCATATATTTAAATTTAGGATTACCAGATTCATCTTTTTTCTGTTCCAACAATTTGAATTCAAGCTTGATTTTGTTTTTCTGACTCCATTCAATAAGCTTACTTTTAAAATTTACTTCTTTGAACGCAACCTTATCGATATTAAGTACTTCAGAAAGAATCTTATCTTGCATGAAATGCATGCAAGCATTGTATCCCCTATCCAGATACATGGCTCCAATCAAGGCTTCGAAAGCATTTCCTCCCATATAATTATTGTGAGAAGAAGAGCGTCCGCTACACAAGATCAAATTATTAATTCCCATCTCTTGAGCAAGTTTGTTCAAGGTCTCTCTTTGAACAAGCTTACTACGGGTATTGGTTAGAAAACCTTCGCGTTTACCTGGAAAGTGATCATATACGATATGACCCACAATAGCATCCAGAATGGCATCACCTAAGAACTCAAGCCTTTCATTATTTTCCGGTTTTCCCTTGTCGTTGCGTCGCATTACGCTTTTATGCATCAAGGCCAATCGATATAAATTGATATCTCTAGGATAGAAACCGATAATTTTATATAAAGACGAATAAAGCTCCTTTTCTGGACGGAAGAGGAGCTTTATTCTATCAATAAGATTATTCAACATACTTTTTGAATAATACACATGCGTTATGACCACCAAAACCGAATGTATTACTCATAGCAACGCGTACTTCACGTTCTTGAGCATGATTGAAAGTGAAATTCAAATTATAGTCAATTTCAGGATCTTTATCATCTTCATCATGGTTGATTGT
The DNA here is from genome assembly GCA_937874345.1 of uncultured Prevotella sp. GTDB lineage: Bacteria > Bacteroidota > Bacteroidia > Bacteroidales > Bacteroidaceae > Prevotella. The sequence goes on along the minus strand of CALNBT010000120.1, from coordinate 32,834 downwards.
TGGAGGGATGATATTGTTTTGGACTGCCAAAACACATACCATTGCTTCAATAGCTCCTGCAGCTCCAAGCAAATGGCCTGTCATACTCTTGGTTGAACTAATATTCAACTCGTAAGCATGTTCTCCAAAGACATCCTTGATAGCCTTTGATTCTGAAATATCACCTACAGAAGTAGATGTACCATGAACATTGATATAATCGACGTCTTCTGGCTTAATACCTGCATCTTCCAATGCAAATGTCATGACCAGCTTAGCGCCCAAACCTTCAGGATGGCTTGCAGTAATATGATAAGCATCAGCACTGGCACCTTCGCCAATCATCTCGGCATAGATTTTAGCCCCACGTGCTTTAGCATGTTCTAATTCTTCCAATATCAAACAGCCTGCACCTTCGCCCATTACAAAACCGTCACGACTAGCACTGAATGGTCTGGAAGCATGTTCGGGATCGTCATTGCGAGTTGATAAAGCATGCATGGCATTGAAACCGCCCACACCACTCTCACAAATGGCTGCTTCTGCTCCACCACTAACAATAATGTTGGCCTTGCCCAAACGAATCAAATTGAATGCGTCAGACAAAGCGCTGGTTGAAGAAGCACAAGCACTTGTTGTGGTATAGTTTGGGCCATGGAAACCAAAATGGATAGAAATCTGTCCAGATGCTATATCTGCTATCATTTTAGGAATGAAGAAAGGACTGAATTTAGGACCTTTGTCTCTATTCTGGCCATAATATACCACTTCCTCTTCAAATGTCTGAATACCGCCGATACCAACGCCATAGATTACGCCAATACGGTTTTTGTCTTCTTTATTCAAGTCTAAGCCAGCGTCATTGACACCCTGAATGGCAGAAATCATTGCCAATTGGGTATAACGATCAAGCTTACGAGCTTCCTTTCTGTCAATATAATCATTGACATTCAGGTTTTTAACTTCGCAAGCAAACTGTGTCTTAAATTTAGAAGGATCAAATTGTGTAATCGGAGCAGAACCGCTTTTACCTGCCAAAAGACTATTCCATGTTTCTTCTTTGGTATTGCCAATAGGTGTTACGGCACCAAGCCCTGTTACTACTACTCTTTTTAATTCCATTGAATTTATTCAATAATTCATTAAAAGTGAATAAAATCGAGCTGGAAGTTATTTCCCAGCTCTATTATATTCTAACTTTTAATTAAATAGCATTCTCTTCAATATAAGAAATTGCATCACCAACTGTAGCAATCTTCTCAGCTTTATCGTCTGGAATAGAAATACCAAATTCTTTCTCAAATTCCATAATCAACTCTACTGTATCCAAAGAGTCAGCACCGAGATCGTTTGTGAAACTTGATTCTGGCTTAACTTCTGCTTCATCAACACCAAGTTTATCAACGATAATAGCTTTTACTTTGCTTTCAATTTCTGACATAATTGTAACTTTAAAAATGTTTATAAATAATTCTAAATTAAAAATATAGGCTGCAAAGAAACACATTTTTATCCATATTTGCAAATATTTCCATCAAAAAACATCGAGAATTGCACATAAAATAAAATTGTGTGCATTAAATCTGCTACTCTTGTGTTATTTCAATTGGAAAATTGATAGAATACAATGCTTTAGTATCTTTTTTACTAAGATTTATCACTAAGAAAAAACGCAGTATTAATTTTGAATTATTCCTTTATTTATTTATATTTGCACCATAAACAAAATAAAATTGATATGACATTTAGCGAACAAGCCAATCATATTTTCAATCAAGCAATTAAAGATTATCATATCAAGGATAATATTGATACTCCTATCGAAAATCCTTATTCACAAAACAGCATTGAAAACAGGTTATATCTGAAATGTTGGATCGACACTGTTCAATGGCATCTCGAAGATATCATTAGAAATCCCAATATCAATCCAAACGAAGCCTTATTATTGAAGCGCAGGATTGACCGTTCAAATCAAGACCGTACTGATTTAGTTGAACAGATAGACAGTTATTTCAGACAGCTTTACAGTAATGTAAAAGTTCTTCCACAAGCTTGCATCAATACAGAAAGTCCAGCATGGGCAATCGACAGACTTTCGATTCTGGCATTGAAAATATATCATATGCACGAACAGGTTGAGAGAAAAGATACGACTAAAGAGCATATTGAAACCTGTAATTTGAAATTAAGCATATTATTGGAACAGTGTAAAGATCTGATTACGGCTATCGATCAGCTGCTGAATGATATCGCTGCCGGACAAAAATATATGAAAGTGTATCGCCAAATGAAAATGTACAATGATCCTTCTACAAACCCAATTCTTTATAAAAACAAATGAGAACTGACCATCTGCTGATCATACGTTTCTCTGCATTGGGTGATGTTGCCATGACAGTACCCGTAATTTATTCATTGGCCAATCAATATCCACAATTGAGAATTGGTATTTTGAGTCGTCCTTATGCTCATGCTTTTTTTGATGATTTAGCTCCTAATGTAACTTTCATGGCTGCCGATCTCAATAAAGAATATCAGCATCTTTCAGGAATCAACAAATTATATCGCCGATTAATGGCCAAACAATTTACAGCGATTGCAGACTTTCATGATATTATTCGGACCAAATATCTGCGTTCCGCATTTCTTTTGGACGGAATTAAGGTAGCACATATAAATAAACATCGATCGGAAAAGCGAAAGTTAACATCAACAAAACATAAGGAACTTTTTCCTATTCAATCCTCTTTTCAAAACTATACAGATGTTTTGAAAGAATTAGGCTATCCCGTTGAGCTAAATTTTAAGTCAATTTTTCCACCTGAAGGGGGAGATATAAATTTGTTGGAAGGTTCAATCGAATCAAAAGAAGATAAAATTTGGATTGGAATAGCACCTTTTGCTGCTCATAAAAGCAAAGTTTATCCCTTGAATCTTATGGAACAAATAATTGTTTCTATACAAAATAATTATCCAAACAGCCAGATTTTCTTATTTGGTGGAAAAGAAGATGAATTGAATCAGCTTAACCAATGGTCTGAAAAATATAACAATTGCATCAATGCCTCGGCTTTGCTTAAAAATCTAAGAAAAGAACTGATCTTAATGAGTCACCTAAATGTAATGATTACCATGGACAGTGCTAACATGCATCTCGCATCGCTCGTCAACATTCCAGCTATCAGCATCTGGGGAGGAACACATCCTTATGCCGGTTTCAAAGGCTGGAATCAAAGTGATGAAAATATTGTTCAGACAGATTTACCATGCAGACCCTGTTCTATTTATGGGAAAAAACCTTGTATGAGAAACGATTATGCATGTTTAAACAATATCAAACCCGAACAAATTATTCAGAAATTGAATAACATTTTAATAAATAAAAAATAATAATACGAGTATTAATTCATTAAAAAGCAAAATTATGAAAAAGTATGTATGCGACATGTGTGGTTATATCTATGACCCAGAATTAGGAGATCCAGATGGAAATATCGCTCCAGGTACAGCATTTGAAGACATTCCAGATGATTGGGTATGCCCTCTATGCGGTGTAAGCAAAGATGATTTTTCACCTGTAGAAGAATAATTGATCATATATAGTGTTAGTTTTTACTAGCACATGAGTCTAGCAGACGTTATATCCGTGCAAAATATAACGTCTGTTTTTTTATACTCTAATTGAAAACAAGCAATCTATAAAATTGAATAGGTGTGATAAAATCTAGATGAAATACCTTATCCACAATATCTGTTGATAACTCTGTTCAAAATGAATATCATAACTCAAGAGATATACACCTATTCTTTTTAAACTCTCAGAAGTATGCAAAACTCCCTATTTATTAAATTCTTCTTATTAAGTTTTCCACACTTATGAACCTTTAAATATTATAAACATTCTGTTCATTTTCGATTAGCAATATAATTGTGGATAACTAATCTATTACATTGATAATCAATTTAAAGATATTCTTTTATTTTGTTTATAAATACTATTACAATATGAATAACGAATAAAGCAAGTTATTTAAATAAAAGTTATCAACGAATCCACAATATATCATACTTCCTATCTCTTTTTTTAAAAAAAATAAAAAAATAAGAATATAATAATAGCGTGTGGATAATTACTTCTCACACGCTATTGATTTTAAATAAAAGATGATTTGGTTATCTGACGATGGCAATTTTGCAGACAATTCCACTTTTTCCTTCACTGGTAGCCGTTTGGACCATGTAGACTCCCGAAGCTACCCTATTACCTTTCAAGTCGCTTCCATCCCATGTAAAAGTGCCACCGTGGCTTTTTCCTTGAGCTACCAAAATACCATTGCTGGTAACGATCTTTACATCGGCATTAAAGGTGAGACCAATGACAGTTATTAAGCCAGAATAGTTTGGTTCGACTGGATTTGGATAAGCATAGACATTATCTTTAGTCATCTCATCATTTGCACCACTGGCATCTGAAGAATAAGAACATAAGCCTTTGCTGGTGCCAAAAAATACTTTTCCGTTTTTATCATCAATCGCGATTGATTGAACTGTATTAGATAACAATTTACTGTTATCAACAGTAAAATGATGTATTTGTTGAAGATTATCTTGGCTGATTAGATAAGCGCCGTTGCTTTTTGTTCCAAACCATTTTCTGCCAGCCCCGTCGACTGCCATACTGATAATATCGACTCCATTTAATAAATAATCTGCCAAATTTGTACCATCGTTTCTTGGAACTTTTATTTGATCAAATTCTACATCTGTTGAATTTCCAATTTGTGAATCATTCAAAACCAATGGACCAACATCGGTTCCAATCCATATATTATGGTCAAGATCTTCCATTACACAATGAACATAGGTAACAGGTACAATCTTACCATCTTCGTTGATAAAGGTCGTATAAGCATTTAATTGATCAGAAGTAGGTTGATAGCAATAAAATGAAGGAATGTCCCAATGGTCATTGACAAACCACAATAAGTTTCTACTGTCAAACATCATACCTTGCATGGCACCCAAACTTCGCTGATTATTATACATGAGTTCAGGTTTGTGATGTGAAATCCATTCTCCATTTTTGGTAAGTTCCAACAAGGACTGAGACTTTGCTTGGCTATTTAATATCCATAAATTACCTTGATTATCAAATTTCATGCCTTTCACTAATACATAGTTAGGATTATTTGTTGGTAGAGCAGATTGTAAAAGGCTATTGTTAAAACTGTAATTTTTGATAAATTGACCATCGTTGAATTCATATAAGCCAGTTCTTCCACCGGTAAATAAATGTTTTTTATTATTTGGGTCTAAATCCAATGTCACATTATCCAGATAATCGTGACCAACTATTGCTTGTAGACTGTCACCATAAGTAGACCATTGATCTTCTGCATTCATCGTTTGAATATTTCCTGGTAAATATTGATCACCTAATACTTCATAGCCACCACCGCACGAATATAATGTCTCTTTATCAAATTTGAGAAATCCAAAATTATTGTATTTTGGACCTTCTACTTTTATATTGACATTTTTATCAACAGATAATTCATTATTTGATATTACCATTTGTTGTAATTGTCCTTGGATATTACCGATCCAATATTTATTGATATTGGAATCATAGGCAATCGAAGAATATTTTGCATCATATTCTGATATTTCATTTGAATTTTGCAAGACATAGAAGTGATCAGGTCTAAGGAATATTATTTTATCATCTTGTTGGCTTACTTGAGTGTACAATGGCTCATAGATTTTTTGATAGGTTCCATCTGAATGAATAGAATATAGAGATCCATTGACAGATCCTATTAACTGTGAATTGATTTGGAATAATTGATCAACGTTTAATGTACTGAAAGTTGTCCAATTCTTATAATCCAATAAATTCTTTGAAGTATCACCTTTCAATATTTTATTATTCACAGCTGCGAAAATTTGGTTATTGAGAATGGTGCATGATTTGGTTTTCTCTTTCAAATAATAAGTCTCGTTGATTTCTCCATCGCGCATATTGATTTTGATGATACCAAATCCGGTTGACAAGTAGGCATATATATTATCTATGGTGATAAAATTAACGGTTTTGTCGTCTGTCATAACCTTTGAATAATAGTCAGACAGATTTTTTACTGTTCCATTTGAACTGAGCAAATCTATATTATAATTCTTATATAAGATAAAAAGACATTTCGCTGACTTATTATATGCAATGTGCGCAATGTCAACATCACTTAAAACCGTTGACTTGTCAAAAGTCTGAATGCTATGATCATTAGAATTATAAGCATAAAGGCCATTTGATGCCAAGACATAAATAATTTTTCCTGCGGGTTGAATTTCCGTGATGTTATAATAAGCTGGATAGGCTTTCCACGCTCCAATTTGTGCCATGCCTAAAAGATTTTGCATGAGACAAATAATGAATATAATGTTTGTTTTCTTCATCTGAAATAATTAATTTAAGACATCAGAAAACAATTTCAAAAACGAAAAATAGTAATCGAATTGAAAGTGAGTAACAAAGATACTATTGATAGATTCTAGGTCGAAATAGTGATTTTGAAAATTAACTATTTTGTATTCTTGAGATAATCAGCTAATTCTGCAACAGCAAGTGCTCTGTGTGATATCTTATTTTTGATATCTTCACCAAGTTCAGCAAAGCTTTTTTCATATCCTTCTGGAATAAAGATAGGGTCGTATCCAAAACCTTCATTGCCATGTTTCTCCCAATCAATGGTTCCTTTTACCTCTCCTTCAAAAAGGGTTGTAATAAATTGTAAGTGTTGATTTTTCGTATGAATTTTGTCAGTCTGATGATTTTTTTGAATTAACGCAATAACAGTGCGAAATCGTGCCTCACGGTTGTTATTATTTACTAATTTTTTCAATAATTTTTGCATGTTCGCTTCACTGTCATGGTCTGTATTATCAGCATAACGGGCACTATGAACACCCGGTTCGCCGTTTAGCGATTTTACTTCCAGCCCTGTATCATCGGCAAAACAATCCAATCCATAGTGTTCGAAAACATAAAATGCTTTCTGTAAGGCATTTTCTTGAAGGGTTGTACCAGTCTCAGGAATATCGATATTACATCCTATGTCCTTTAATGAAACAATTTCACAGCAACCGTTGAGAATGGTTTTGATTTCCCTTAATTTATGGTTGTTGTTTGTTGCGAAGACTATTTTCATAATGTTTCTTCTTAATTTTAACTTTAATCTGGTCAAAGCCTTCTCCGTATACACCGATAACAGAGCTTTGACTGACAAAGGCATTGGGATCTATCATCTTGATTAGACGAAATATGGAAACACTTTCGTTCTTCTTGGCCAATATACAAAGTACTTTTACTTCATCGCCTGTATACCATCCATGTCCGTCAAGAATCGTCACACCGTGATCCATTTGAGTACCGATAGCATTAGCAATTTCTTTATACTTACGAGAAAAAATCATGAATTGTACACTCTCTCGACGGGCATTCATCACATAATCGAGCATGAAATTTTCAATGACCATCGTACAAAGTCCAAATACAACCTTGTGTACCCTAGCTATGGGCTCACCAAATTGAGGAATAAACAAACAGCTTCCAATAATCAACAAGTCTACAACAATAAGTACCCGACCGAGCGATACGCCGTAAATTTTATTGATTGATGCTGCAATAATATCAGTTCCACCAGTAGATCCATTATGAAGGAACACGATGGCTAGAGAAGTACCTGTGAAAGTACATCCTATAACCAAAGACATGAAGTCTTGTCCTTCGCCTAAAATTTTGATAGGATTGCCAGCAACATCGCGTGGAATAAATTCTTGTGCAGCCCATAACAAGAAATATAGCATGAAGATAGCATAAATGGTCTTAATCAAAAATTTTACCCCTAATATTTTCAATGCTATAATTAACAGGGCAAGGTTGATAAACAAATAGCTGTTTTCAATCGGAAACTTTGTCGTATAATAGATGATGGCAGAGACACCAGTCACTCCTCCTGTTACAATTTCGTATGGAAGGAGAAAAAAACTCCAGGCTACTGCGTATAGCAATAGTCCAAGCGTAATAAAAGTATAGTCTATTGCCTCGTTTTTAATATTGAGCTGATAGTTAGGCATAGATGTTATTTGAGAACGATGTTGACAATACGTTTAGGAATGACAATCACTTTTACAATATTCTTTCCATCCAGATACTTTTTGGTTTTTTCATCTTCAAGTACAACTTTCTCTATTTGGTTGTTATCAAAATCAACGGGGAATTTCAACTGGAATCGAGCCTTTCCGTTGAAAGAGATAGTCATTTGAATTTCGTTTTCTACGAGATAAGCTTCATTCCACTGAGGCCAAGCTGCATCACATACACTTCCTTCACCTGGTTGTAAGGTGGCATACAGCTCTTCAGCGATATGAGGAGCGAAAGGAGCAATTAGGACAACGAGGTTAGTCAGCAACTTTTTATCATGACAATTCTGTTGAGCCAGTTCGTTCACACAAATCATAAATGCAGAAATAGCCGTGTTGTATGAGAACTGTTCGATATCGTTCGTCACTTTCTTAATCAGTTTGTGAACACTTTTCAGCGATTCGCTGCTTGGTTCTCCTGCCTCGTTGACAATGTATTTTCCTGTTCGGTTATCATAAAACAGTGCCCACAGTTTCTTCAGGAAGCGGTGACAACCATCAATACCGTTGGTATCCCAAGGTTTGCTTGCCTCTACAGGACCCAAGAACATTTCGTAAAGACGAAGTGTGTCGGCACCATATTGTTCTACAATCATGTCTGGATTGACAACGTTGAACATTGATTTTGACATTTTCTCAACAGCCCAGCCACATACATACTTGCCGTCTTCCAAAATAAATTCAGCATTGCTGTATTCTGGTCGCCAGTTCTTGAAAGCCTTTGTATCCAGAATGTCACCATGAACAATGTTCACGTCAACGTGGATAGGTGTCACATCGTATTGATCTTTCAAACCTAGTGATACGAATACGGGTGCTGCAGAATGGTCTTCATTGTTGATGCGATAGACAAAATTGCTACGACCCTGAATCATTCCTTGGTTGATCAGTTTCTTGAAAGGTTCTTCTTTGCAGGAAAATCCTAAGTCAAAGAGCACTTTATTCCAATATCTTGAGTAGATCAAGTGGCCTGTGGCATGCTCGGTTCCACCGACATATAAGTCAACATTTTGCCAATACTCATCAACTTTCTTGTCTACCAGTGCTTGTTCATTATGTGGATCCATATAACGCAGATAGTAAGCAGAACTGCCTGCAAAGCCCGGCATGGTGTACAATTCCAATGGGAATACGGTTTCATTGTCGATGAGAGATTTGTCAACGACTTCCTTCTTCTCAATATCCCATGCCCATTTCTTTGCACGGCCCAAAGGTGGTTCGCCTGTTTCGGTAGGCTCGTACTTGTCTATTTCTGGCAGTTCAAGCGGCAGACACTCTTCAGGAATCATGTAAGGCATCTGGCCTTTGTAATATACTGGGAACGGTTCGCCCCAATAGCGTTGGCGTGAGAAGATGGCATCGCGTAGACGATAGTTTACTTTTACCCGACCAAGCTGATTCTCAGTGACATACTTTTTAGTAGCTTGAATAGCTTCATGAACAGTCAGGCCATTTAAGCTGAAGGGTGTCTTCTTTCCTTCAACCGGACTGTTTGTCACAACACCCTCTTTGGCATCGTAACTTTCTTCACTGACATCGGCTCCTTCGATCAATGGAATGATAGGTAATTCGAAATGTTTGGCAAAGGCATAGTCACGGCTATCATGTGCAGGTACAGCCATGATGGCACCTGTACCATAGCCGGCTAATACATAATCGCTTACCCAAATTGGAATCCTTTCATTGGTGAAAGGATTAATAGCATAGCTACCAGTGAAAACTCCGGTGACACGACGGTCTGAAATACGGTCGCGTTCGGTACGTTTCTTGGTGTTGTTGATGTATTCTTGAACGGCAGCCATCTGGTCGGCTGTGGTAACCTTCGCAACATATTCGCTCTCTGGAGCCAGTACCATGAACGTAACACCAAACATGGTGTCGGCACGGGTGGTGAAAATCGTAAATTGAATATCACTGTCAGCCACGTTGAACAGTACTTCTGTACCTTCAGAACGGCCAATCCAGTTGCGCTGGGTCTCTTTCAATGAGTCAGACCATTGCAACGTATCCAGTCCATCCAATAATCTTTGCGCATAAGCAGAAACTCGAAGGCACCACTGGCGCATTTTCTTCTGAACAACGGGGAATCCGCCTCGTACGCTCACGCCGTCAACAACCTCGTCGTTTGCCAGTACAGTACCCAATCCTGCACACCAGTTCACCATCGTCTCACCAAGATAAGCGATACGATAATTCATCAAGGTTTGCTGCTGTTCGGTTTCGCTCATCTCATTCCATTCGCGAGCAGTAAACGACAGTTCTTCGCTTTGCGCTGCATCCAGTCCTTCTGTTCCCTTTTCGCTAAGACGCGAAATCAGTTTTTCAATCGGCAATGCCTTTTTCTGGTCGTTGTCGTAATACGACTGAAACATCTTCATGAAGGCCCATTGAGTCCAATGATAATAGCTTGGATCGCAGGTTCTGATTTCTCTGTCCCAATCAAAGCAGAATCCAATTTTATCCAACTGTTCACGGTAGTGATTGATGTTCTGTTCGGTTGTGATGGCAGGATGCTGACCCGTCTGGATGGCATATTGCTCAGCTGGAAGCCCATAAGCGTCATAACCCATGGGATTCAAGACGTTGAAGCCGTTCAGTCTTTTATATCGAGCATAGATATCGCTGGCAATATATCCCAAAGGATGCCCTACATGTAGGCCTGCTCCCGAAGGATAAGGAAACATGTTAAGTACATAAAACTTTTGCTTGTCCTTGTTTTCAACAATATGATAGGTTTTGTTATTCACCCAGTTTTGTTGCCATTTCTTCTCAATTTCTCTGAAAATGTATTCCATATGATATCTTATGTTTTCTTTTTTCTGTTTTTGATATATTTTAATCAATATACTTTCGAGTTCAAATTTAATTTGAAAGGTTTTAATCTGAACATTTAGGAATAACGCTATTTTGTCTGAAAAGATCTGTGACAATTGCTTGTGCAATTCGTCTGTCTACTTCAATGTCGATAGACTTTATTCTAATGATCACAGTTAATCTCCTCTGTTACGAGAGGAGATTATATAATAGATGACAAAATTACGAAAAAAATAGGATATAACTGGAATAAACGGCCATTTTTATTAAAAACTGGTCTTCGTACCATTGATGGTTGATGTTTGTGTTTCAGAAAGATAGATGAACGAATGTCGAAAAGCAAGCTACATCTTCCAAACGATTGGCATGGTGTCAATCGATTTTTATTGGCAATTCATAACGAAGCCACCTCCCTATTTTTTGAGTGTCGTCAGCAGGATGATCATTCGTGGAATTGGCATCGCTCGTAAATGCTTTTGTATGTCAATATTTTTCATAATCTTTAGCTTGGCGGTAAAGATCACGAAAGAAGCAGTTATTGTTCTTCTTCAGCTTCATGTTGAACAGATGGCGATGCCTTCTCGCTTGTGTCTGTATTTTGATTGTCTTCCCAATCTTGCCATTCTTTCATTGCTTTTTTCCAATCTGTGGCACCATGGGCAATAGCGTCTTTTTCTTTTTGGGCTTCATCGTGTTCTTTGTCCCGAACACGTTTTGACTTCATTGATTCAATCGTTGCATCATCGAGAATTTCGATGGCACCACGTTTGATGGCATCCTCTAATTCGGCTTCTCCAAAAGCTTTTCCAGGGGTGTTGAAATCTGAAATATTGAATTCGTAATCCACTCTCAAATCATGTCTGACCATCTTCTGCTGATAACGGTTTCCAGCATTTTTCAATCGTAACAGTTTTCCGATCTTATGAATTTCATCTTGTGAAAATTTGTTTCTTCCCATAATACCTTTTTATGACTGCAAAGCTAATATATTCTTTTCAAAATAACGATTTTGCTCTTTTGTTTTGTTCTTTGTCGTTCCATCCCTCGATGAAGTGAGTGGCTATTTAGTTAAACTAACACTTTCCAATTGCATTAGGTTTGTCATGCAATATCATTGAAAACGCTGTTCAATATCATGAAGATTGATGACCAATACCATGAGTATTGCTGAAGGAGGTTGTATCTACCCTTTTAGCATGCCATGATGCTTGTAGTGAAGGATGTTGTTTAATATTTTGAGTATGGTATCAAATTGAACATTGAAAACGAGGTCGTCGATTCAAAATAGTGGTTCAAAAAGCTTTTTTTTATTGAACTTTTGTATCTTTGCCCCCAATTATTCAAGGTTTTCAATCTTAATAAATGTCTTATACAAGTAATTGTGTGATCAAATAAAGTGAACTGAAAAAAATAATGACCGTCCAAAATCAGAATAGAATGACCACGAAGATGGCTCAATTGGTAATTGGCCCTATGCGGAAACAACTTCTTAACTTGCCGCATTACCTACTGATCAATGATCAGTTGCTGGGAATGATGAAAGGTCAAGATGTTCGCCTTAATCTACCAGAGGGCCAATATCGTGTTACTATCCGTAGCGCTTACAAGTTTATTGAGTCATCAATGATAGTTAATATCGTGGGCGATAAGGTTTCCCATTTGTCTTTTGGAGACCGTGAACGCTTATGGAACATTCTTTTTAATATCGATTTAGTGTTGTGGATTTTTAAAAGATTTGTTCACTTCAGTCCGAATTGGGACTTAATGTACGAAATCGTCAGCAACGGGTTTTTTGCCATCTGGCTACTAAGGATTTGGCTGATTCGAAAGAATTATTTCAAATTGGAAGTCACAACTTCGTAGCATGTCAACTAAGTTGACAGTATCGTATCAAAGGCTATAACCAATTTATTTTTCTAGCTAAACTTTTGATTTGCAGATTTTAGGCTTCCAGTTGCCTGACCACATCCAGCAATCTGCTGAAATCATCAATGATGTATTCGGTATGGATATTCTCCATTTGCGATTGCGTTCCATTTCCATAGGTAACTCCGCAAGTATGGCTGCCAGCATTCTGTCCCATCTCTATGTCATAGGTAGTATCACCTACTACTAATGACTCACTCGGATCGATATTAAAATGTGCTAAGGTCATCAATGCGGGTTCTGGGTGAGGTTTTCCGTGAGTAACATCATTTGAACTGACAACAAAAGAGATGACATCTTTCAAATTGAATGTCTCAACAAATTGCAGAAGAGAGAACTTCGAACGGCTGCTGGCAATGGTCAGGATATAGCCTTGTTGATGCAGCTGGTATAGTGTATCAAGTACTTTTGGGAAGAGTGGAACGGCACCCGGCACGTTGCTTTGGTGAAATACCTCGTTATACAATGCTACACACTTGTCGGCTACTGCTTCATCCATTGGTATCAAGTCAGTGAACGACTGCTTCAAAGGTAATCCAATCATCGTGGCACATTGTTCACGAGTGCGCTTTTCCAACCCTAACTTGTCGATCACTTCAAGCATGGTATTGGTAATCAGTTGCTGGGTGTCGGCAAGTGTACCGTCAAAATCGAGTAAAATAATCTTCAATTTCATCCTTCTATTGGTTTTGATGCGTTGCAAAGGTAATGAAAAAGTGCGTAAAACTAATTCATAACATACATTCTTTCATGGAGCCTTTTGCCAACTGATTCAGACTTCCAGATGAATCATTATTTTAATATTATTCAGAACGTATTGAATGCGTATCTAGTCATACCATGTAATATGCTAGAATGAATATTAAAATTAGTAAATTATGAACATGTTTGGAAAGTTTAAGCTATTTTTGCATATTAAACTGATAAACTGCACAATAATAAATGGGTTTAACACGATTAGTGAGCCATATCTTTTTGCCTCGTCAAAAAGAGCTGGAACGATACGCCGGACAGGCGGTTTTAATTCAACAGCAGGTACTTGAGCACCTCTTGCAAAAAGCGAAAGATACCGAATATGGCAGATATCACCTTTTTGGAAATATAAACACATACGAAGAATTTGTCAAGAATGTACCTGTCAACACTTATGAAGAACTAAAAGATGACATCGACCGAATGCGACATGGAGAAGAAGATGTGCTTTGGCCAGGACAAATAAAGATGTTTGCTCGATCATCGGGTACGACAAACGACAAAAGCAAATTTATTCCTCTTTCCAACGACGGTCTTCAACATATTCATTATCAAGGCGGTAAGGATGTTGTAACGTTTTATTTACGAAACAATCCCTCAAGTAAGATGTTCGACGGAAAGGGATTAATCCTCGGTGGAAGCCATGCTCCAAATTACAATATCTCAAATTCCTTAGTTGGAGACCTCAGTGCCATTTTGATTGAATTTATCAATCCATTGGCAAATCTGATCAGGGTGCCTAAGAAATCCACCGCACTACTGCGCGATTTTGAGGTAAAGCGCGACCGCATTGCTAGGGAAACGATGAATAAAAATGTTACCAATTTATCTGGAGTTCCCTCATGGATGCTGTCGGTATTGGTACGTGTGCTCGAGTTGAGTGGAAAGAATCATCTCGAAGAGGTTTGGCCAAACCTGGAAGTTTTCTTCCATGGTGGAATTGCTTTTACGCCCTATCGGAAACAATATGAGCAATTGATCACCTCTCCCAACATGCATTACATGGAGACCTATAATGCCAGTGAAGGGTTCTTTGGCATTCAAAGCGATCCGAATGATCCCTCCATGTTGCTGATGACAGACTATGATGTTTTCTATGAGTTCCTTCCAATGGATGAATTTGGGACAGATAATCCAAATATTGTGCCACTTGAGGGTATCGAACTTGACAAAAATTACGCCTTACTGATATCCACGTCGTGTGGTCTCTGGCGATACATGATTGGTGACACAGTAAAATTTACTTCCAAGAATCCCTATAAATTTATCATTACCGGCCGAACGACCTACTTTATCAATGCCTTTGGAGAGGAATTGATAATGGATAACGCTGAAAAAGGATTGGATTATGCCTGTCAACAGACAGGAGCCGAAATATCAGAATACACTGCTGCACCGGTTTATATGGACAGTCGGGCTAGATGTTTTCATCAATGGCTGATAGAATTTGTGAAAAAGCCTGAGGATATCCATCAATTTGCATCAATTCTAGACAAATACTTGCAGGAATTGAACAGCGATTACGAAGCAAAACGCTATCATGATGTGACTCTTCAGCCCCTTCAAATCACCATTGCACGACCCAATCTGTTCAATGATTGGCTGAAAACCAAGGGAAAATTAGGGGGACAGCACAAAATCCCACGCCTCTCCAATACCCGAAAAGTCATTGACGAATTGTTGGATTTAAATCAAAATCCGGTACAGATTGGATTATAAGTATGACCCTTAATGTATCATCAGTCGTATGGATCTCAGGCAGTTGAATATCTTCAAGTTCCCAAAAGTCATTAATAAAGGCCGGGGCCATTCAATAAACAGTATGCATTTGCTACTCTTATTGGTAGCAGGTGTCGTGGTATCTTCCTGTGCTCGTATGGGAAGACCCGATGGTGGATGGTATGACGAGACGCCTCCTCATGTGATAGAGGCGACTCCTACTGCTGGTTCAGCCCATGCAAAGAGCAATAAGATTATCATTCATTTCAACGAATTTGTTAAGATTGACAACCCGACTGAAAATGTTGTTGTTTCGCCTCCGCAGCTGGAAGCACCCGAAATCAAATCAACAGGCAAAGGAATTGTTGTTGATTTGAAAGACTCCTTAAAGCAAAATACCACTTATACAATCGATTTCAGTGATGCGATCACTGATAATAATGAAGGAAATCCATTGGGGAATTATACCTATAGCTTTTCAACGGGCGATGAGATCGATACGATGGAAGTCAGTGGATATGTCCTTGAAGCTGAAAACTTGGAACCAATCCAAGGCATTCTCGTTGGATTATATGCCGATTTGAGTGACACTGTTTTCCAAAAGAAGCCAATGTTACGTGTTTCCAGAACGGATGGTTATGGTCATTTTGTGGTTCGTGGTATTAAAAAGGGAACCTATAAGGTTTATGCTTTGCAGGACGCTGATGGCAATTATATATTTAATCAAAAAAGTGAAAAGCTGGCCTTTTTGGGCGATTTGATCACTCCCAGTTCAAAACCCGATATTCGTCAAGATACCATTTGGACCGATTCTTTACATATTCAGGCTATTAACCGAATTGGTTATACCCATTTCTTACCCGATGACATCACGTTGCGTGCGTTCACAGAAGTACAAACCAACCGCTATCTGATCAAGAACGAACGGAAAGAGGCCAATCATTTCGATCTTATTTTCAGTTACGGCAGCAAGGAAGTACCTCAAATCAAAGGTTTGAATTTCAACGATAAGAATGCTTTGTTGATGGAATCGACACCTAGTGGGGATACGTTGACGTATTGGTTGCGTGACTCTGCACTCATCAACCAAGATACGCTAAGCGTTCAATTGACTTATCAGGCAACTGATTCGGCTGGAAATTTGAAACAAAAAAGCGATACGTTACAACTGTTGTCCAAGCAACCTTATGCCAAAAGGCTGAAAGAGCAGCAAAAAAATTTGGAAGAATGGCAAAAAGCG
The DNA here is from genome assembly GCA_937874345.1 of uncultured Prevotella sp. Taxonomy (GTDB): domain Bacteria; phylum Bacteroidota; class Bacteroidia; order Bacteroidales; family Bacteroidaceae; genus Prevotella. The sequence goes on along the minus strand of CALNBT010000120.1, from coordinate 16,198 downwards.
ATGGAAAAGGCAAAGAAAAAGAATGAACCTTACGATTCGGTGATGCCGAAGCCCAAACTCGATATGCGCATCAGTGTCAATTCTACCATGAATCCTGACGAGAATGTGAGGTTTAGTTTCACGACACCATTGGCCATTGCCGACACTTCCAAAATTCATCTTTATGCTAAACACGATTCACTTTGGTACATTTCGCCATTTGTCTTGGAACGCCAACGGGATACAACTGTAGTTCCATTCAATGACGCTTACATGCACAACACGCGGCAATACGTGTTGAAAGGTGAGTGGCGTCCTAAGGTAGAATATAGTCTTGAGCTGGATAGTGCAGCGTTTGTAGATATATATGGTACGGCAAGTGAGAAGTTGAAAAAGGGATTTCTGGTGAAATCTGATGATGATTTTAGCACGATTATCCTGACCATTGCAGGAAAGAACGATCCGAATATGATCGTTCAATTGCTTGATAATCAGGACAAAGTTGTTAAACAGGTCAAAGTTATCAATCAGATGGCACACTTTTTCTATGTTGAGCCACGTGATTACTATGTCAGACTTTTAGTCGACCGCAATCATAATGGCCGATGGGATACAGGAAATTTCGATCAAAAAATGCAGCCTGAAGAGGTTTATTATTATCCAAAGAAGATTACATGCCGTGCAAAATGGGATTTCAGCGAGACTTGGAACCTTACCGGTACACCACTTTTTAAGCAGAAGCCAGCTGAGATAACCAAGCAAAAAGGTAAAAAACAACGTCAGATACGCAGCAGAAATGCAAAACGTGCCATTGATATGGGGTTGGAATATGTTCCTGGATTGATGAAGTAGGAAGTTATTGTGAAATGATATCATGATACTTTGCTTACAAAGCATCATGAAGTGTAAAAAGAGATGGAGGATAAGCTCATGAATACTTTAAAGATAATGGTCTTGACGACCTTGCTGATCTTGCCCAGTTTTGGTGCTAAAGCCCAATGCCAATTAGAAAATACCGCCTTTAAATCAGGCGAATATCTATCTTTCAACATGTATTTTAATTGGAAATTCATTTGGGTAAAGGTTGGATCTGCATCCATGTCTGTTGTTCAGACCAGGTATCAAGGCAAGCCGGCGTATCGCGGTTCGCTTTTGACTAGAGGCAACAGTAGAGCGGATAAATTGTTTGTTCTGCGCGATACGCTTCTTAGTTATACAACACTCGAGTTAGCTCCACTTTATTACCGCAAGGCTGCGCTTGAAGGCTCCAGATATTATATCGATGAAGTGTTCTATAGCTATCACAATGGCAACCCATTTATAAAACAGCATCAGGTTTCTAGCAAAGGGGTTCATGAATGGAAACAGCATACCTTAAGCGATTGTGTTTATGATATGATGAATATGTTTTTAAGGGCAAGATCGTTTAATCCTTCCAATTGGAAGAAGGGTTATGAATATCCTTTTACAATGATTGATGGAAATAAGACGATGTCTGCCAAGATCAAATACAATGGGAAGACGGTTGTAAAGGCAGATAATGGACTTAAATATCGTTGCCTTCAGTTGTCTTATTTGGAAAAAGAGGATGGAAAGTTCAAACAAATTGTTGATTTCTTCATTACTGATGATGCCAACCATGTCCCCATTCGACTGGATATGTATCTGAACTTCGGTTCGGCAAAGGCCTTTCTTGTCGGTATGAAAGGACAAAGAAGCGCTATGACTTCATTGGTCAATTAGCAGCGGCGTATCAGGTTTGTTATTGATGTGTTGCGATGTCGTGGTACAGAGGTGCCCCTTTATTTTGTAATAACGAATTTACCGATTTATAATAACTTATTAAAATAATAACAGATATGGTTCGAAAAATTGTATTGTCCTTGGTATTGGCTGCTTTTTTTAGCATGACTCACGCCCAAGGAGTTAACTATCAGGTAATACCTTTGCCTCAAACGATTACCCTGACCCAAGCAAAACCTTTTACCTTGCAGAATGGAACTGCCGTGGTATATCGCGGTCAAGATGAAGAGATGAACCGTAATGCCTCTTTTCTGACTGGGTATTTGAAAGATGTGACGGGTCTGACAGTGACCGTCAGTAATCAAAAGGAAAAGAGAGGAGACATCGTTTTGGTCTTGGATAAGAAGATCAAAGGCGATGAATCATACCACATCTCTGTAACCAATAAAAATATATTGGTTAGCGGTAAGACTGCTACCGGAGTCTTTTATGGTATTCAGACATTGCGTAAGTCATTGGCAGGTGTTAACAAAGATGCTCAAATAGCCTTTCCTTCTGTCGAAATCAATGACAGTCCTCGCTTTGCTTATCGTGGCATGATGTTGGATTGTGGACGCCATTTCTTCCCTGTTTCGTTTGTTAAAGAGTTTATAGACTTGTTGGCATTGCACAACATGAACGTTTTTCACTGGCATCTTACGGATGACCAGGGATGGAGAATCGAAATCAAAAAATACCCACAGCTAACCCAAATAGGTTCTATTCGAAAGAAAACCATCATCGGTCACAACTCGGATATAGATGACGGAACACCTTATGGTGGTTTTTATACGCAAGAAGATGCGAAGGCGATTGTTGAATATGCCCGTCAACGCCATATCAAGGTGATTCCCGAGATTGACATGCCAGGCCACATGGTTGCAGCATTGGCTACATTCCCTGAGCTGGGTTGTACAGGCGGACCTTACGAAGTGGGATATGCATGGGGCGTTTATAGCGATGTCTTGTGCTTGGGAAATGAAAAGACATACACGTTTGTTCAGAATGTAATCGACGAACTGATACAGATTTTCCCTGCAGAAGAGTTCCATATAGGCGGTGATGAAACACCTACCGAACGTTGGATTGACTGCCCTAAATGTCAGGCATTGGCCAAAAAGTTAGGCACAGAACCTAAACATCTGCAGTCGTATTTCACGAATAGGATGGAACAGTATCTCAATTCCAAGGGTCGCACCATCATCGGATGGGATGAAATTCTGGAAGGCAAGATCAATCAGAGTGCTACCATCATGAGTTGGCGCGGTGTGGAAAATGGAAATAGGGCTGCTCATTTGGGCCACGACGTGATCATGGCTCCCAATGAGTTTGCTTATTTTGACCATTATCAAACCAATAAGACGAATAATGAACCAATGGCCATTGGAGGTTACTTGCCTGTTGAAAAAGTCTACAGCTTTGATCCGGCACCCGATTCATTGTCAGCAGATGCCAAACGGCACATTCTAGGTGCTCAAGCTAACCTATGGACTGAATATATCCCTTATCCACAGCAAGCCGAATACATGCTTTTGCCGCGCATGGCAGCGATGGCAGAGGTTCAATGGGTACCTACCAACAAGAAAGATTTTAAGGCTTTTACAGAACGTTTAAATCGTCTTGTCAAGATTTATGATCAAAAAGGCTATGTCTATGCCCTGCAACTATGGCCAGACAGATACAATGCTAACCGTCAAAGATGGTAAGAATTGGGTGCCAACATGCGTAATCGATCAGCATCAAATGTTCTATGATTCTAAGGGATTGCCAATAGAAGAACCTTGCTCTGCATAAATAAAAGTTCATTTGATGCAAGACGCTTTTGCCGATCAATGACCATGACCAGCAAAAGCATTGATATTCGACCGCAAAACCATTGATATTCAAACACAAAGTCCTGGAAATCGATCAACGATTTCCAGGACTTTGTGTTTGAAGTTTCCATGAAGTGCTGTGATGTCTCGCCAAGAACGTTATTAAAGCCAATTTTATCGGCATAGCGCTTGTCCGTATGATGGTAGGTCGTTGCTGGTTTTTTCATCACTAAGACGCTCTGCAAGTGGCCTGAGACTACATCTTCAATTCGGTATCTTCAAAGGGTTGTGCATGAACACACTTTAGGTCGGTATCCAATTGTTCTACACTGCTGGCACCGATCAACACTGATGTAATGGCTTTTTGATGAAGTACCCATGCCAAGGCCATTTCTGCCATTGACTCTCCCCTGCTCTCAGCCACTTTATTCAGTCGGTTAAGATAGTTAAGAAGGTCAGGTGTTAACATCTCTTTTTTCAAATTGAAGTCCTTTGCCATTCTTGAATCTTCAGGAATGCCATTCAAGTAGCGATTTGTCAACAGGCCTTGTGCCAGCGGTGAGAATGAGATAAAACCGATACCATGCTCCTGGCAATAGTCCAATATACCTTCTTCCTGTGGCTCACGGTCCAGCAAATGCAGTCTTCCTTGATAAATCAACAGCGGAACATCACGTTCTTTGAGATATTTATCAGCTACTTTCAGCGCTTCCAATGGCCATCGCGAGATACCTACATAAAGGGCTTTGCCCATCTTGACGATGTCGACAAGTGCCTGTAGTGTCTCTTCCAAAGGAGTGTTGGGATCGTATCGATGACTGTAAAACAAGTCAACATAATCGAGGTGCATGCGTTTCAGACTTTGATCTAAGCTGGCCATCAGGTATTTTCTGGATCCCCAGTTGCCGTAAGGTCCGTCCCACATGTCAAAACCAGCCTTGGATGAGATAAATAATTCGTCACGATAAGGACGGAAATCGTCTTCCATCAGATGACCAAATGTCACTTCTGCCGATCCGAATGGGGGGCCATAGTTGTTTGCCAAGTCGAAATGTGTGATGCCATGGTCAAAGGCATAATGTGTGATGGCGCGGCTTCGTTCATAGGGATCGATTCCTCCGAAGTTGTGCCAGAACCCTAATGATATTTTAGGCAATAAAACTCCGCTCCGCCCGCAGCGTGCATAAAGTTGGCTGGCGTCAGCATATCGCTCGGCTGCAGCCACGTATTTTCCATTAATGTCCATGTTATGATAGTTTGGTTAAGTCGTCATTGATCAGCTTCAACAGATGCTCTACGGCTTCTTCTGCAGGAATGTTCTTCTCGACACACGTCTGTTTGCGATACAGGGAAACGCGCCCAGCTGCAGCGCCTACATACCCATAATCAGCGTCTGCCATCTCTCCGGGGCCGTTGACAATGCATCCCATGATGCCAATCTTCAATCCTTTCATGTGGGAAGTGGCCGCTTTGATGCGGGCAATGGTATCTTGCAAATCGTAAAGTGTACGACCGCATCCCGGACAACTGATGAATTCGGTCTTGCTCATCCTCAGGCGTGCGGCCTGAAGAATACTGAATGCCGAATCTTCCAGTACGCTGGCATCCAGCTGCCCATCGTTCATTAGCCAGATTCCATCGGTGAATCCATCTATCATCAGCGGTCCCATGTCGGCTGAAGCGTACAACTGGAAGTCGCTTTTGTCGTTCAAACGATACATTTGTGCAAACACCACGGGGTTGAATAAGCTGTTAACCATCATCTCGTGTACCAGTGCGCGCTGCTCTCCTACTTTGTTCTGGTGGTTGCTTACAGCGATTACCACCACTTCGGGATGGGCTTTCAAACAGGCAACATATTCATCTGTTGGCGTTCCAAACTGCAGAACGAGAAATTTCACCTCTGCCTTCACAGCTGCAATAAATGGCATGGCCATCGCAGGAAAGATAGGATAGGTGTTCTTCTGACCACGGTACGAATCGTAATCCACAATGTATTTCTGATTGCCAGCTTGTGGAACCTCCTTCGAGCCGATGTAGATATAATCGGCTTTAGAACCTTCATCAGACGTGATGACAACGGGTACGTTGCTGCCTCCAATGTGGCCTGCAGCGCGGGTACGCCTTCTTTCGGGTTTCAGGTAGTTGAAATCCTTACCAACTTCACCCGGAATAATCAGGTGATCGGCTCTTTTAGAGATATAATCTACTAGATTACGCGCAACAGGGATCTCGTCTTCTGGCGGCTCGGAAAGGGATACACGGATGGTATCCCCGATACCGTCTGACAGCAGGGCACCGATACCGACAGCGCTTTTGATGCGTCCGTCTTCTCCTTCTCCAGCTTCAGTCACACCAAGATGCAATGGATAATGCATGTTTTCACGGTCCATCGTATTGACCAGTAATCGCACCGATTGTACCATCACTACCGTGTTGGAAGCCTTGATGGAGATAACAACGTCGTTAAAGTCTTCTTTCTGACATATTCTCAGAAACTCCATGCAACTCTCAACGATGCCTGCCGGGGTATCACCATAACGGTTTCGAATGCGGTCAGAAAGCGATCCATGGTTCACTCCAATGCGGATGGCCGTGTGATGTTGCTTACAGATATTTAAAAATGGAACAAAACGGTCTTCAATACGTTTGAGTTCCTGGGCATATTCTTCGTCTGTGTACGCTTGTTTGATGAATCTCCTGGCGGGATCAACATAGTTTCCGGGGTTAATTCTTACCTTTTCGGCATATAATGCGGCCACATCTGCGACGTTGGCATTGAAGTGTACATCTGCTACCAAAGGGATATTGTAACCTTTCTGATGCAGTCTGTCGTGGATGTTGCGAAGGTTTTCGGCCTCTCTGGTGCCTTGCGTAGTTAGTCTAACCAGTTCACCGCCTGACTGAATAATTCGCTCTGCTTGGTCGACACAGGCATCCGTGTCGTTCGTATTTGTTGTTGTCATCGACTGAATACGGATGGGATTGTCGCCGCCCATATCCATTTCGCCAATGTGAACCACGTTCGATTCGCGCCGATGATAATTAAATAAGTCTACCATTTGTTGAATCAAACTTAATTGGTCTTGTATTTATATTCTTTGATATCAGCCAATTCTGCATTGGCTCTTTCAATTTTTTTGCCCAAACCAGCTTTATATTCCAACATTTTTTCAGCAATGACTTCATCTTTTAAGGCAAGCATTTCAACTGCAAGGATCGCAGCATTCAAGGCTCCATTGACAGATACCGTTGCAACAGGAATGCCTGGTGGCATCTGGATGATGCTGAGCATGGCATCAAGTCCATCCAACATTCCTTTGATGGGAACGCCGATGACGGGCAATGTCGTATTGGCTGCGATGACACCCGGTAAGGCTGCTGCCATTCCAGCACCAGCAATGATAACCTGAAGTCCTCTCTCGCGGGCACCTTTGGCAAATTCTTCCACAGCACTCGGTGTACGATGTGCCGATAAAGCGTTTACTTCAAAGGGTATTTCCATATCTTCTAAGAACTTACATGCTTTTTCCATGACGGGTAAGTCACTTGTACTACCCATGATAATGCTGATGATTGGTTTCATATTCAGTTATATTTCTAATGATTTATATTAAAGTGATGATGAAGAATGCGGCTACTAATCCGACAAAAAAGCCTGTCACGACCTGTAAAAGATTGTGTTGTCTGAGAATCATGCGACTTGATCCAACGACTCCTGCAACAAACATGACCAGGCAAAGCCACCATGTCGGGTCAAATTGGAAAAGCATGGCAAACGAAAGCAATGCTCCTGTCACACCACCGATAGCGGCAGTGTGTGTGGAAACCTTCCACCAGACATTGATTAGCGCGCAGATAATCTGGATAGCCAATGCAGATACAAGGATACTACTGATGAAATGAGGGATGCGGTACAGGTTCATGATGTAATAACAGGCAAAGTAACACACGATGGAGATGACATAAGGAATCATCCTTCGTTCCTTTGATCCAAGGTCAAGTAGAGACCATCCCTGATATTTTCGATAGAGGTGAATGAGCAGCGTGGGCAGCAACACTGTAAAGATGTAAGCCATAAAGAGGACGGTCAGCTTATAATACCAAGGTAAGAGCTGACTAAGATAACTAAAAGCAAATAAGGCAATCAGTCCGATGATTGGCAAGTAGAACGGAGTAAAAATCAAACTCGCGATGCGTGCTGTCAAGATGATGTTTTTTTCTTTCATATTTTGGCATTCGTTTTTTCAATGAACGAATGTATTCTAACGTTGTTTGTATATTTCTAAACCTTCAATAGTTTGTTGCTATTCCTTTCTGAGGCGTGCAACCGATATGCCCAACTGCTCCCGATACTTGGCAATGGTACGCCTGGCAACCGGAAATCCCAGTTTCTTCATCTCCTTTGCAAGCGTATCATCGCTGAAAGGCTTGAGCTTGTTTTCCTTGTCTATCAACTCTTTTAGGGCAATTTTTATTTTTCGGGTTGACATTTCTTCTCCGTCTTCTGTGGTATATCCGTCTGTAAAGAAGAATTTTAGTGGGAAAGTTCCCCATTTGGTCTGTGCGTATTTCACATTGCTGACACGAGAGATCGTCGAGATGTCTAATCCTGTTTTGTCGGCGATGTCTTTCAAGATCATGGGTTTCAAATCAGTTTCATCTCCATCCGTGAAAAATTTGCGTTGCCACTCAATAATCGCTTTCATGGTAACGTATAGTGTGTGCCGTCTTTGTCTGACGGCATCAATGAACCTTTGTGCTTTTTCTACCTTCTGTTTGGCATAGAGCAAGGCCTCTTTCTCGGTCCTGCTCATGTTCTTTTTATTATTTTTGTAGGTGTCAACCATATCCGTAAAGGATGGTGATACGGTCAAGGTTGGTACATCTCCCTGGTTTAAAGCGAAAGAAATAGTACCCTCCTCGTCTACATCGATAATGAAATCGGGCGTAATCTGTTGGATATTGCGGCCTTGCGTCTCACCCAATGATGCGCCCGGTTTCGGGTTTAGCTTATGGATTTCTGCCTGAACTGCATTCAGTTGCAAATCTGTTAGTTGAAGATTGGCTTGTATCTTATCCCAATGTTTCTTGGTAAAGGCATCAAACTGCTTGGTGATGAGGTTCAGCAAAATGTTTTTCAGCTTGCTATCAGGACGGCGTTCAATTTGTAACAACAAACATTCCTGTAGTGTTCTGGCGCCGATGCCTGGCGGGTCAAAACCTTGAAGCTGGTAGAGGGTCTCCTCTACTTCCTGGGTGCTCGCATCAAGGTTATGGTAGATTGCCAACTCGTCGCTGATGGTATCCAGGTCTTTCCGCAGGTATCCGTCGTCATCGAGTGAGCAGATGAGATATTCCATGATATCCTTTTGCTTGTCGGAAAGATCCTCCATCGCCATCTGTTCTTTCAATTTGTCATAGAAAGATTTAGAATCACCGTACACCATTTCCTCGTAGTCGGCATTGTCTTGGGGATGGTATGCCCCAAAAGAGTCGGGCATCTCGTCATCTCGGCCGATGTTTTCCAAAGCTTTGTCCAACGCATCCTCGCGTTCTTCACGTTCTGTCTGTTGGTCAAAATCCTCATCCTGCCGGTCATCCATGTCACCTTTGTCCTCTCCTGTTTCATCGTATTCAGCCTTTTCTAGTGCAGGATTGTCATCTAATTCAGCATTGATGCTCTCTTCAAGTTCTGTTAACGGCATCTCCAACAACTTCACCAGCAACATCTGTTGCTGCGAGAGTCGTTGAACCTGCAGTTGCTTTTGTTCCTGAGTTTGAATGAGCTTCTGAGCCATTATGCTATTTTTGGTTTCTTGTAACACTGCATCAGGCGAAAATCACTTGATGGAATACTATGCAAAAATACAAAAGTTTTTTCTTTCATCCGCGTTGTTTGACTTGATTTTTCGACCCCCTTTGGATCGGATGATAACGAATCAGATTTCGAACATAATCACTACTTTGGTCATTAGTCCTTGAAGTAGTCTTTCAATTGGGCGGCAAATGCCGAAAGATGCTCTGGATTGTCGTTTCCAAATTGTTGCCAGATTTCCTGGCAGGGACTCAACAATGGGTGTATCATCAGGTCGTCGCGGTTGAGATAAGGATCGCAGAACCGAAACACCTCCATGAGGTCGGAAATCTTTTTGGCACTGATGTGCATCAGTTGCGCCAAACTGATGATCTCTGGCGTTTCGGGTACCATCGTGATGGGTGTAAGTCTGAAATACAGATCCAGGATGATGATGAGCATGATGGGCATTAACTCAGAATCTTCTTCCAGGGGTTTGAAATAATATTCAAATGATTCAGCCACCTCTACCCCATTGTAAAAGGCATTTGCCCGGCCAAAGCCATGCATTTGTCTCCATAATTTGACGCCACGGGCCAGCTTCTTTGGGTTATTGGCATATTGATTCCACAGATGTTCCAGGTGCGGCGAGTCTAACTGTCTGAGCCTGAACATCTGTTCATAAAGTATCTGTGGTGGGATGTGAAGCTCCAAGCTTAATCCCACAACCGGTCGCGAATATAGCGGCTTGACTCCTATTGGCTTTTTCAAGTACACTTGCATCAAAGGCAGCCAGTAGTCATCTGACCATAAAGAACGTCTTGACATGATATTCGTTTGATGGCAAAGATACAGTAAGTTTGTGAAAAAACAAAACTTAAGTACTGTATTTTCATGGGCAGTTTCTTTTGATTTTAAGCTAGAGCTTTGTTGGTTTCGGTCTAATCCTGTATATTTGTATGCTCAACAAATGACAAGTAGTCTATGAAGAAATATTTTTTGATGCCATTGTTGTTTTTCTGTTTAACAACAATCTATGCACAGCAGGCTAAAACAGAGATCAAACAAAATCCGGCTTTATCGGCTAATGGCTATTTGGCCTATCCAGGACCGCTACAGAAAAAACTGACTCCGGCCCCAAAGGGTTATCAGCCATTTTACATCAGCCATTATGGTCGCCATGGCTCTCGTTACCTGATTGGCGCTAAGTCGTATGACGAGCCCTTTCATATCTTGCAACATGCCGATAGCTTGGGTAAGTTAACCCTTCTGGGTAAAGAAACATTGCGTAAGGTTTCGCTGCTTCGGGAAGATGCACAAAACCGTGATGGCGAATTGACTCTGTTGGGTGCCAAACAGCACAAAGAAATTGCCAAACGCATGTACGAGCGTTTTCCGGAAGTGTTTGTCGGAAAGACCCATATCGATGCCAAGAGTACTATCGTGATTCGATGCATCCTGTCAATGGAAAATGCACTCCAGCAATTGTTGGTGCTTAATCCTCAGTTGACTATCAGACACGACGCGAGTTACCATGACATGTATTACATGAATCAAAATGACTCGAAACTCAGTGCCCTGAAGATGCCCGAGAAGGCTAAAGAAGCCTATGAAGCATTTTCGAAGCGCCATGAAAACTATGACGGTGTGATGAGAAGGTTGTTCAACGACGATGACTATTGGCATCATCAGCTCAATGAAGTTTCTTTTGGCGACCAACTTTATAATCTTGCCAGCAATGTACAGAGTACCCAATTGGGCAACAAGGTCTCTTTATACGATATCTTTACGACAGATGAGCTGTACGATGCCTGGCTTAGAACCAACGCATGGTGGTACATTACCTATGGTCCTTCGCCACTGAATGGTGGAACGCAGCCTTATACACAACGCAATTTATTGCGCAAGATCATTACAGAAGCTGATAGCTGTATTGCTCTTCCCCACCCTGGAGCTACGCTGCGCTATGGGCATGACACGATGGTGATGCCTCTAACCTGCTTACTCGACATGAATGGATACGGCAAACAGATTGAGGATTTGGAACAACTCGATGATGAAAACTGGCTTGATTACCGCATTTTTCCGATGGCCTGCAATATTCAGTTTGTATTTTACCGTTCGCCCGCTCATCCAAACGATGTTCTGTTCAAAGTGCTTCAAAACGAAAATGAAGCGACCCTACCGCTCAAAACCGACATGGCGCCCTATTATCATTGGACCGATTTTAAAAACTATTACTTGCATAAACTCGGTGCATACATCGAGTAACCTGTTACTAGATCAATTGGAACTTGTAACAGGCAGAATCATAAGCATTTACAAACCCATGCAAATTGCTTGACAAAATCATTGATATTGCTCGTCAATATTAATGACTTTGTTGGTTGATGTCCATGGTATCGTAAAAATGTCTCAATAATTTTGAATCTCAACCGTTTTTTGATAACTTTGTAAGTTCACAAAATCAATTCTAAGATGGCTCAAAACGACAAAGTCCTTACTCCCATGATGAAACAGTTTTTCAGCATGAAACGGCAGCATCCCGATGCACTGCTGCTTTTCAGGTGTGGTGACTTTTATGAGACTTACGGCGACGATGCCATTGAAGGTTCTCGTATTTTGGGCATTACCCTTACTAAACGTAATAATGGCGGCAATTCGGGCGAGACGGCCATGGCTGGTTTTCCCCACCATGCGCTGGATACCTATTTACCTAAACTGATTCGTGCCGGCAAGCGTGTTGCTATCTGCGACCAATTGGAAGATCCGAAGAAGAAACGCGAAGAACTGAAAGGAAAGAAGGGATTGTCACAGACCGACAAGATGGTGAAGCGTGGTATTACCGAATTAGTGACACCGGGTGTGGCCATGGGTGACAACGTGTTGAATTACAAGGAGAATAACTTCTTGGCTGCCGTACACTTTGGCAAGACAGCTTGTGGCGTAAGTTTTCTGGATATCTCTACAGGAGAATTTCTCACAGGAGAGGGCACTTACGATTATGTTGAGAAGCTCTTGGGCAACTTCTTACCCAAGGAAGTGCTTTATGATAGAGACAACAGACAGGATTTTACGACGAATTTCGGTTCCAGATATTGTGTCTTCGAACTTGAAGACTGGGTCTTTACAGAACAAAGTGCACGTCAACGATTGCTGAAACATTTTGGAACGAAAACGCTGAAAGGCTTCGGTGTGGAACACATGCGCAACGGTATCGTTGCATCAGGAGCCATCTTGCAGTATCTGGAGATTACCAAACATACTCAAATCGGGCATATCACTTCTCTGGCACGAATTGAAGAAGAACGTTATGTCAGGTTAGACAAGTTTACGATCCGTTCGCTTGAGTTGCTTTCTCCAATCCAGGAAGATGGCAGTTCATTACTGAATATCATTGACAAGACCATTACCCCGATGGGTGGCAGACTGCTGCGCCGTTGGATGGTATTCCCCTTGAAAGATGAAAAGCCTATCCAACAACGACTGGATGTTGTGGAATATTTCTTTAAGGATTTAAAGTTCAGACAGTTAGCTGCTGAACAATTGCAACGGATCGGCGATTTAGAACGAATTATTTCGAAGGTTGCCGTAGGAAGAGTGTCGCCTCGTGAAGTGGTACAATTGAAAAATGCACTGCTGGCAATTGTGCCTGTCAAGGGAGCCTGCATGGAGACCGACAACGAGAGCTTGCAGGTGATAGGAGAGCAGTTGAGTCTTTGTGAGACGATTAGAGACAGAATAGAACAGGAAATACAACCTGATCCACCGCTTTTGGTGAACAAAGGCGATGTGATATCCGACGGATACAACAGTGAGTTGGACGATTTGCGACAGATTTCACGACATGGCAAGGAATATCTGTTGAAGATTCAGGAACGTGAAATTGAGCGAACCGGCATCTCGTCCCTGAAGGTTGGTTACAACAATGTGTTTGGCTATTACCTTGAAGTACGTAACATGTACAAGGATAAGGTGCCCGAAACATGGATTAGAAAGCAAACTTTGGCACAGGCCGAGCGTTATATCACCCAGGAACTGAAGGAATACGAAGAAAAAATATTGGGGGCTGAAGAGCATATCTTGATGCTGGAAGATAAGCTGTTTAGAGAGTTAATTCTTGACATGCAGCAGTATATACAGCAGATTCAGCAGAATGCGGGATTGATAGCCCAACTAGATTGCTTGCTGAGCTTTGCGCGTATTGCCGAGGAAAATCATTATGTGCGTCCGCAAATTGACGAATCAGATGTGTTGGATATCAAGCAGGGTAGGCATCCGGTGATCGAGATGCAACTGCCTTTGGGTGAACCCTATGTGCCTAACGACGTTTATCTGGATACAGAAAGACAACAGATTATCATCATTACCGGCCCGAATATGGCTGGTAAATCGGCTCTGTTGCGCCAAACTGCTTTGATAGTACTGCTGGCCCAGATAGGAAGTTTTGTGCCTGCTGAGCGTGCTAAAATAGGCTTAGTGGATAAAATTTTTACGAGGGTAGGTGCATCTGACAATCTTTCCTTGGGTGAATCAACGTTTATGGTCGAAATGACCGAAGCAGCAAATATCCTGAATAATGTGACGCCTCACTCGCTGGTGCTGTTTGATGAATTGGGAAGAGGAACATCCACTTATGATGGTATCTCCATTGCTTGGGCCATCGTGGAATATCTTCACGAATATCCAAAGGCACGTGCCCGTACGTTGTTTGCCACGCATTATCATGAACTGAACGAGATGGAGAAAAACTTCTCGCGCATTAGGAACTATAACGTCAGCGTGAGAGAAGCTGATGGGAAGGTTATCTTTTTGCGAAAGTTGGAAAAAGGCGGTTCGGAACATAGCTTTGGTATCCATGTGGCTGAGATTGCCGGTATGCCCAAGAGCATTGTGAAACGTGCAGCCGTGATACTGAAGGAGCTGGAAGCTGATAACAGTCAGGTGGGATCTGCTGCCAAGCCAAATATGAAACACCTGGAAGAGAGTAGGGAAGGAATGCAGTTAAGCTTCTTTCAATTGGACGACCCCGTTCTTATTCAAGTGAGAGACGAGATTCTTGGTCTCAATATCAATAACCTGACGCCAGTTGAAGCGTTGAACAAGCTCAACGATATCAAGAAGATTATAGGCGGATAATAGCTTTATTGCACAGCAAAGAACAATAAAAAACAGGGACGAAACTTGATGTTTCAGTCCCTGTTTCTATTTTGTGGAAAGTTGTTTGCTGCAGCTGCCCACCATTATTTGGTTGGTTTGTCAACCATCGTGGTGCTGATCTTTCTTTCAGGTGCGTTTACCGTCAAGTTGATGGGGCCTTTCTTTCCGTTACTTTGGACAGTAATAACCAATTTTCCATGAAACAGTTTCATTTTGGGTTCACCAAATACTTCCAAAGACGTCGCATCACCGTTGCACACTGCCTTGAAATTGGCGGCTCCTGAAACATTGAAAGTCAACTCATCATCCGCATCAGGACATTCGTTGCCATCTTTGTCGACCATTGTTACCGTATAATAAACCAAATCTTTTTCATCATCAGTCATGCTATTTTTGTCTGCTTCAATTTTGAATCCGTAGGGCTGTCCTGCAGTTCTGATGATTTCCTCGGCTGCCTTATTTCCTTGATGGTCATAAGCAACTACTTTCAGTTCACCGGGTTCGTAGATGACGTTGTTCCAACGCAGGCGATAACGATCCAGTTTGCTGTTCTTGTCTTTCTTGAGGCGTCCCTGACTCTTTCCATTGACAAAGAGTTCAGCTTCGGGATAACTGGTATAGCAATACACGGGTGTAACCTTTCCTTCACGTCCCGGCCAGGTCCAGTGGGGCAGAAGATGCAGGGTGGGTGATGCGGTATTCCATACCGAACGGTACAAATAGTAGCGGTCTTTTGGAAGTCCGGCCAAGTCGACAGGTGCAAAATAGCTGCTTCGTGAAGGCCAATAGCTGTAGTAAGGTGTTGGTTCACCTAAATAGTCAATTCCGGTCCATATAAATTGGCCGATGGCATAGGGTAGGTCGTCTTGTTTGGCGAAGTCTTCATCAGGATAACTTCCCCAAGATACCTTCTCGACATCGTATGAAGAACATTGTCCGTCGTTGTAAGTTGCCATGTCCTTTTCTTCTACAGGGAACTTATAAACGCTGCGGCTACTGACTGAAGATGATGTTTCGGAGCCTAACAAAAAGCCTTGATGCAGCTTGTCTATCAGTTTCTCATATAAGAATATGCGATAATTGAATCCTGGAATGTCGACCGTTGAATAGAAACCGCTATTGACGCCTCCCTCAGGATTGTCGACACCGCAAGTTACCAAACGGGAAGGATCGAGCTGGTGACAGTATGCTGTCATGGCTTTGGCACGGGCTGAACCTTCTTCTTCCCATTGTTCTGGAATCTCGTTTCCAATGCTCCACATCACAATAGATGGGTGGTTGCGGTGTCCGCGAATCAAGTTAGACAGGTCTTTTTGCCACCATTCATCATAGAAACGGTTGTATCCATTTTTCACTTTCGGTTCTTTCCAAGCGTCAAAACTCTCTGCCATGACCATCATGCCCATTGAGTCGCACACGTCCATCTGCATCTGCGATGGCATGTTGTGCGAAGTACGGATGGCATCCGCTCCCATGTCTTTCATCAAGCGAATCTGTCTGATGATGGCAGCCTTGTTTACGGCTGTTCCGATGGGACCTAAGTCGTGGTGCAGACATACGCCTTTGAATTTTCGAGACATCCCATTCAGTTGGAAACCATGCTCTTTTGTGATGCTTACAGTGCGGATTCCGACATGCTGGGTAGTCTCATCAATGAGTTTATTAC
>CALNBT010000119.1 GCA_937874345.1 uncultured Prevotella sp. | reverse complement strand
AAAACAGTAAACGGCTATGCTTCAACCCTCAAGGCAGGAACATCGCTTTACCATGATGGTGTTCATATCTTCATCACCCTGGGTCAAATGAAGAAGGCCATTGAAAATAATCCGCAAGGACTTGTGGCTTCCATGTCTATGAACAACCTGTATATAGAAACGGCCTCTGAACTGATTTCTGTTTTTACCTTACTACGTGAAGGTATCTCAACGGGTGGAGAAATGAATATGCTGACCGGGGCTGAACGTTCTCAGATGCTATGGGCATTGGAAGACAGACTATCCTCTTTCAATAAAAAGCTACGGAAGCTCTATCTCAGTGTTCGTTATTACACCATGACTGATGTCTGGAATAATGCAACGGCAGGCATGATTGACCGAGACAATAGTGAAGTGGCAGCAATGGCTATCGAACGTTGGCGCAGGTCTGCAAGAGTTGTTTCACAATACTATGAATGAGTATGAAGAAACTAATGATGTTCCTATTCATATGTACACTGGGAATAAAATCCCATGCTCAGGTTGACCCCACTCTGACTGGGATGATTTATGCCTATACTCAAAAGGCAGAGGATGAACTGAAATCCCAAAAGAGAGCGATGCTATTGGAGACAACCGGTCATTTATGGCTCAAAGAGGAAGTTGAAGGTACAACGGACATTCAAAAGAAGTTCAATAACTACCTCAATAGCTTCCGTTCCATAGTCACCTATGCCGCAGAAATCTATGGTTTCTATCATGAGATTGACCGCATGGCAGTGAACCTCGGCGAGTTTTCCGACCAGTTAAGCAATGCACCGAGCAACGCACTGGCGGTTGCCCTTTCTTCGAGACGGAATGCCATTTATCGGGAATTGATTCTGAACAGTGTAGAGATTGTCAATGATATTCGGCAAGTATGTTTGAGCAATAATAAGATGACTGAGAAAGAACGGATGGAGATCGTATTTGCTATCCGTCCCAAACTCAAGATCATGAATAAGAAGCTCAAACAACTAACCAGAGCCGTCAAATACACCTCCATGACGGATATATGGGACGATATTTATGATGGAGCAAGAGACCCTGCCGATAAAAAGAAAATAGTGAAAGAAGCGATGGAACGTTGGAAACGCAATGGACACCGTGGATTTTAATGTAACACAAAAACAGATAATAATATGGGAATATGGAGTTCAATAGCATCAGCAGCCAAGAACCAAGCAGTCAGAAAAGTCGGACGTTTCGTTACCTATCCGATTGTCCACCCCGGAAGAACTTTGCAAGGTGCAGGAGCAGCAACTAAAACGGCTGTTGTGGGTGGCGGTATGGGATACCTTGCCTGGGAAAGCATTGCAAATGATAAACCAGTGGTGAAAACTGCCACAGAAGTATTGGTTGGCGAAGAAACAGCTGAAAAGGTGGGCAATGTCGTTGGAGCAACCGTGGATGGTGTAGAGAAAACAGTCCATTCAGCAGGTCAAGTCATTGAGAGCACAGGAAATATGTTATCAGGAGCCAATAATTCAACAGGCGGTCTTGGTAATTTCTTTCAAGGGCTATTCAGTGGTAACGGACTGGGTATGATTGGCGATTTCTTCAAGAACATCGGCAATGGTAAAGTCTCAGGACTGGGCTTAGCAGGATTGATTGGTGCAGCCTTCTTATGCTTCGGCAGGTTCGGTTGGCTGGGAAAGATAGCCGGTGCCATATTAGGTATGATGGTCATCGGAAACAACTTCAATATGAATAAGATAATGGGCGGTCAGACACAGCAGAACGAGAATACAGAAGGACGTTCCACTGCTCAACAGTCGGAACAAAATCCCGTTGCACAAACCGAAGAAGCATCCAGCCCGACAGTTCGTCGAGGCAGATAATTACTAAAAAGAGTACAATATGAACTATACACAAGACATGAACCTGCTATCCACCAGTGGATACTGTATGCCTTTTGAAGAAAAAGACAGAGATGTACAGCTGACCCTCCGTTATGGAAAGCAGAAACATCCGAAAACAGGAGAATCATTTTTTCATCATGGAATTGACTTTAAAACCAACAACTACTTTTTGGCTGCCGTAGCTGACGGAGTGGTTTCTGGAATCGGTATCGACAGAAAGCAGTATGGACTCTATGTTGTCATCAAATACAGCAAATATGAAGTAACCTATTCCCACATGAGCAATGTGTTCATGCAGTTTGGGCAACAGGTCAAAGCAGGATTGGCCGTAGGTGTCAGTTCGGATCTACTTCACATGGAAGTGAAATACGATGGCGAAGAGATTGACCCGGTAGAGTTTATTAC
>CALNBT010000118.1 GCA_937874345.1 uncultured Prevotella sp. | reverse complement strand
TTCTGATAGAAATATCAAGAAGGCTCTCTCTTTTTGTGTGCATATGGCTGAAGGGGCAAGCGTGGCTTTATTTTGGTAAGTCTAGGTTCTGTATCTTCGGCATTTTGCATACTTATACATTTTCAGATAGGTAAAAGTTTCATGTAATAAATACTTATATTTTCGTTAATTTATTGTGTATCACAAAGTTGATAAGTCTTAAAAAGGCTAAATATTCCGCGAATGTGTTAGATATATCAATTTTTTTTTATATCTTTGTAAATGATAGAAATTAGGAACAGCATTTTATATTGTTTATAAGCAGTTGTTCACTAAAGTATTTAACGGAGTCATAAGGTAAACGTTCATTCTCATTTTTTTACCTTAGCGGATGTTGATAGTTATTATATCAATCCAGATTCCATAAATAAGAGAATATGGAGAGAATAAAAAAGATTGTACTTGTATGTTTGATTTTTGTCAGTTTACCCAGCTTTGCCTTTGCAAGTAATAAAGGTGATTTAACTACAAGTAACAATTTTGATTGGAATCCTGTTATGGATGCCATCATTTATGTTGAAAGTGGCGGTGACGCCAAAGCAATGAAAGGTAATTCGGTGGGCGTGATGCAAATAACACCTGTACTTGTAAGCGAGTGTAATCGAATCCTAAAGCGCCGAAAAAGTTCGAAACGTTTCAAATTGTCTGATCGTTTAAGTATCTCTAAATCAAAAGAGATGTTTCTTATTTTTCAATCGGCTTATAATCCAATGAATAGTATTGAGAAGGCTATTCGATCGTGGAATGCTGGTCCGCATTATAGTGTAAAGCAGACGCAGCAATATTTTAAAAAAGTATTATCAGCCATTAAAGGTTAGTTTTTGAAGAAATTTATCTGTTAAGTTATCCCTTACAGATAAATTTTTTCTTTTCCTAATTATTCTTAATCTCATCAGTCAATAGGAACTTTTTCGTTATATTTGTAATCTAATTGAATAAACTCAATATTTTAAAGATATGGTAGCAATTGTTATTATAGTTGTCTTGGTGCTCATCATTTTATGGTTGATCTCTTTGTACAATAATTTGGTAAGACTTCGAAACAATCGCGAGAATGCGTTTGCCAACATCGATGTTCAGTTAAAGCAACGTTATGATTTGATTCCACAGTTGGTTGGTTCTGTGAAAGGTTATGCTGATCATGAAAAGGAAGTCTTTCAACGTGTGACAGAGGCTCGTGCAGCCGGGATGGGAGCGAAAACGATTGATGAAAAGATGTCCGCTGATAATGCTTTAACCAATGCGTTGTCAGGGTTGCGTGTTACTTTGGAGGCTTACCCAGAGTTGAAGGCAAATCAGAATTTCCTTCAATTGCAAGGTGAAATTTCTGATATCGAGAACAAACTGTCAGCTGTCCGTCGTTACTTCAATACCGCTACCCGTGAATTGAACAATGCTGTCCAGACATTTCCTTCAAGTATTATTGCCAACATGTTTGCCTTCAAGAAGGAAGCAATGTACGAAATAGCTCCTGAACAGCGTGCAGATATGGAAAAAGCTCCTGAAGTGAAATTTTAAGAATGAAGTACGTAGGTCTTCAGACACAAATTCATCGTAATAACATAATGAGCATAGCTTTGCTCATTATGTTTCCTGTTATCATTTTGGGAATGATATGGGTCTTCCTGGCTCTTCTCAATTACTTCGGTGGTGGTTATTACGATGAAAACGGAAATGTGGTTCATACGTTGAATGTCGATACCGTGAACTATTATTTTGTAACAACCATCCCTTGGGTATTTTTAGCTGTAGGAGTTTGGTTTGCTATCTCCTATTTCTCAAATGTGGCCATGATACAACGCGCTACAGGAGCCAGGCCCTTGACTCGTAAAGAGAATCCCAGAATTTACAACATCGTTGAAAACCTTTGCATGAGCTGTGGCATGGAGACACCTCAAATCAACGTCGTTGATGATCCACAATTGAATGCTTTTGCCAGTGGTATTTCACAGAAATCGTATACAGTTACCTTGACGACGGGCATTATCGATCGTTTAGATGATGAAGAACTCAGAGGCGTTGTTGGACATGAATTGACCCATATTCGTAATAAGGATACCCGTTTGCTGGTGGTCAGTATTATTTTTGTGGGCATTATTTCAATGATCATGACGATGGTGGTACGGATGATGTATCAAACGATGTGGATGGGTACAGGAAACCGTCGTAGCAATAATGATGAAAAGGGTAATGGTCTTTCTATCATCGTTATTCTGCTCATTGGACTGGTTTGTTGCGCCATCGCTTATTTCTTTACGTTGATCACGCGATTTGCCATTTCTAGAAAACGTGAATATATGGCTGATGCCGGTGGTGCTGAATTATGTGGAAACCCCATGGCATTGGCTTCTGCACTGCGTAAATTGTCACAAGATCCCGGCCTTGACAATGTGAAGAGAGAAGATGTATCACAGTTGTTTATAGTTCGTCCTGATGCAATGGTTACGGGATTAATGAGTTTTATGAATTCTCTCTTTAGTACTCATCCGGATACTGAGAAACGAATCGCCATATTAGAGCAATTTTGATGAAGCGTTTGTTGTCATTTTTTCTCTTGTGTATGGTGTCATATGCTATGAATGCACAAGAAGTCACCTACAGCTCTTTTCCTCATTACAACGAAAAGGTTGTTATTTTTCAAAACTTGCCCCCCATCATCTCGACAGACATTGTCATGTTGGGAAACAGCTTGACCGAAAATGGGGGTGATTGGAATAAAATACTTAGGTGGAAGAATATTCGAAACCGTGGTATTGCCGGTGACGATGCCACGGGAATCTATCACCGTCTCAACCAAATCCTTCCAGGAAAACCAAAGGCTATCTTTTTGATGGTCGGCATCAACGATTTGAGTCATGATCTAACAGCCCATCAAGTGTTCGAAAATTGTAAGATGGTGATAGATAAAATACGCCAGGACGCGCCCGAAACCAAGCTCTTTGTTCAAAGTCTTTTGCCCATTAATGAATCATTTGGACGGTGGAAGACACTTGAAGGTAAAACAGACGTGATACCCGTTATCAACAGCTTGCTTCGTAAATATTGTGCCCAAAACAAAGTAACCTACATTGATTTGTTTGACAAGTTCGTCCGACGAGGAACCAATGAGATGCGTGTTTCGCTTACGGTTGATGGTCTTCACCTAACCCATATAGG
>CALNBT010000117.1 GCA_937874345.1 uncultured Prevotella sp. | reverse complement strand
GACGCAAGTGCACGTTTGATGTTTCTTTTGGGTCGCAACGAACTCTATCGTTTAGACAATGTATCCGCGAACGAAGAGAAAGTAATTACAACGGTGTTGAGAAATTACGGTGGATTGTTCACCGATTACGTATATATTGACGAAAGCCTGATAGCCCATCAAGCAGGTTTAACCAGAGACCAAGTTTATCTTATCCTGCGAGGACTTACACAGCGGCGTATTGTTCATTTTATTCCACAGCGCAAGATGCCTTATATTACCTATCTGTGCGATCGTGAAGAAACAGAGAGAATCGTTATTCCGCCAACTGTCTATGAAGAGAGAAAAGAGCAATTTACCAAACGAATCTGTTCTGTCATCAACTATGCGAAAAATGATGGAGTCTGTAGAAGCAAGCAATTATTGCGATATTTTGGCGAGACCAATGTGTCTGACTGCATGAGATGTGATGTATGTCTTGATCAACATACAGCCAATGTTTCGGAAGAGCGAATAAGTTCTGTCACGGAACAAATAAAACAATTGCTCAAAGATGGCCAAAAGCACAAGATTACTTCTCTCAATGCCTTAAATATTCCTGACAACCAGTTAGACGAAGCGATGGAAACGCTCGTCGCTGAAGAAATAATCTACGTTGAAGGAGGCTATATCTTTCTGAACGAAAATCAACCCCACTAATACGAATCACTATGAATTTTGATGAATTGATCGAAAAGGTAAACCAATATCTGAACGAACATCCAACTATCAAGGCAACGGTCATCGTTGCTATCCTTGCTTGTATCTTCAATACCTTCTATGACATCGGTATGTTTATCGGTCGTCTATTGGCTCACTAACTGTTGAAAATCGGTCAAGATATAGGTTGGAATACTTTCGTCATATTGTTTGTTAACCCACCCCTCTCCTTTCAACCAGGCAGTTTGACAGCCTATTTTACAAGATGGTTCAACATCTTTATAAAAGCTGTCTCCTACAACCAACACATCTTCTGGCTGCAGTCCCAAAGCTTCAACGGCCAATTTGAAAATGCGTATATCTGGTTTTCGGATGCTGACAACAGCTGATTCGATGACATCCATAAAGAGTTCATCCAGTTGAAATTCTTTCAAGACCTGGTGCATATTTCCGTAAAAATTGGTTGCAAGCACCATGGGATATTTTTTATAGAGTGCCAGCAGCACTTCCCGATTACGACTTATGATCGTTGAAACTTGATGGTAAATGATATCTAGTAATGCTTGATGAACCTTTTTGAACATTATTTCATCCGCATTCCATGCACCCATCAAACACAGTTGTTCGAGTTCTATCCGCAACTTAACCTCAAGTGTATTTCGAAAGGTATAGTCGGGCAGAATCATCGGATACATCTCCAAAGCTCGTTCACCATACACATACGCTTCGCGAAATTGATTTTCGGTCACAGGCATACCTACCTGCTGATAACAATGCCATAACATTTTTCCCCAATGGCAGCCGTTGGTGTCAATGGTTCCACCAAAATCAAGAACCAACCCTCGTATTTTTTCGTCAATTACTATCATGTTCTTCCCTCCATTTGCATCTTCTGACGTTGGCGAAGCTCAACTTTCATTTGACGACTCAAGTTTTCATGCTGCTTGTGCATGTAAATGGCAACGATCTGAAGGATTGTCATTTCAAAAATAAAATAGAGCCAAGGCATGTTTATAAGACAAGAAAAATATAGAATAAGTGCGCGAACGTTGAAAGAAACGACATTCGCATAGAACATCAACGGCCTGCTGCCTTCAAGAAATTGTTTTCTAACCGACTCATCAGGATAGCGTAAATAGAACTTGAAAAATGACTGAAACTCGGTTGTTCGCCGCTCTTGATTTCTGCAATAACCAACATAATTGCTATAAAAAAGACGTTTCAACCATTCTTTTTTATCCAAAGAAAGATAATAAGCACGTTGTTGCAAAGAATTATCCAATTCACTGCCGTCCTTTCCATTCAAGAAAAAAAGATGTATCTGGCGATAATAATCAGCCAAAGAGGTCTGTTCGACATGACAAAGAATGCCTGCCACAATCGCCAAAGCCCAAATACCGATACCCCAAATCACATCCGTATTGGGCATATACTGATTTTGCATACGCAAAGCGATTGCGATGTATACGGCTACAAACCACACTTCACCTGCCAAGCCATCCAATAGTCGACCCAAAAACGATTTCTGATTGGTCAACCTGGCAAGCTGTCCATCTGTGCTATCGCACAAATTGGCAAATACCATAAACAACATCCCTATAATATTGTGCTGTAGATCCACAAAGTAAAAACAATATCCTGCCGCAACACCTAAAAACATAGAAAGGATTGTCACAACGTTAGGATGAACACCTAGTTTTTTCCAGAACAATGCAAACACCAAACCTACAGGCCGGGTGAAATATACATCAATCCATTCCTCCGTTTCCCTCGATTTCATGGAGGCTCTTAACAATTCCTTAAATGTACTCATTTTTCTTCACTAATTGTGCAATAGCCTCTGCAGCCTCTTCCTTACAGCGAGCAAAACTGGGCCAATCATTAAAGTCTATCAAGTAAAAATGACCATCTTGACATACGATACAATCACCGCCAAAAACATCTATGCCGATAATTTTGGCCAATCGGACAGCTTCACGTTGCAAAGCCTTGATATCAAAATCGTATCCCTGATCAACGTCATGCATGCGGTACCATCTAAAGAAATGGTCACTGACGCCATAGAATTTAATAAGATCACCTGGAACATGTGCACTTTCTACAAATGACATAATTCCCCGTTTCTGCCATTCGGCTTTGTTCAGGGCAAGTTCTTCTTCGTTTTCACAAAAAACAACATCACTATCCGCCTGCGCCAAAGAATCACCACGTTTCAGCCAATAGCCAAACGCACCCTTGACAGGAGGCATCGCGATATCATTTTCACGCATTAATTTTGTGATCTGCTTTCTTGAACAAGCGCCAACTGAATCTGGCGTGTTGATAACCAAGGCACCTTCGGCAGCCTTTATGCGCAACAGTTCCAATGTCTGTGGCAAACGCCCCATCGAGAGATAGATGTCTGCATGATCCTGTAGGGTAAACAGCGACTCGTCTATCATCTTGATATCATTCCCTAGATGCCGAATCGTAGCTGTTAGAATATCTTTATCTTTCTGTTCGGCATCAAGAGAATATTTCACGTCTCGCCGAATTGCAATAATGTTATGCTTTATTTTCATGTTTTCATGCATTCAATAAAGTGACAGTTTTCGTTTTATTTATCACTGGAATGAATTTTGTTGAACTAAAAAATCTTCAGCTTTTGCAATATCTGCAACGTGATCGATATCGAAAACCGGTCCGAAAGCAAACGCTCTAACATTCAAATGGGAAGTCAGCAAAGCACGTTGAAAATTGCGCATACGTTGTTCTCCTCTTTGAATGCATCGTTCCAAGGTCTCAAAAGCGATTGACCTAAACCCATAAATACCTGCAGAAACGTATGAACATCCTTGGTGGGGCAGATCGTAAAAGCCTGTAACCCGCAGGGTCTCATCCGTTTCAACATACAAGGGTTTTTCATCATCCACATAAGCTGTAACTCCCATCCAGGCGTCTATATCGTTCTTCAATGCATTTTTGAATCCATCAACATACTGTTTGAATTCTTTTTCATGAAAAAAAGTATCCACCGTGGTAAGACAAAAGTCAGAATCTTTCAGCCAGGGACGCAACTTATATAGACTATGCATTGAGCTGGGCGTGCGCGTCTCTACAATTTGCAACGACACAGACCGTTCCCGACAAACATCCTGAGCCAGATGGCAGAGATGTACACGAACCTCAGGCATATTCTCGTTACAGACAACGACAATCTCTTGACCATCATTGTCCATAAAAATACGAATCAATCTGTCTATTAATGGTTCACCACCCACTTCTACAAGTGGTTTGGGGACTTGTATACCCTCTTGGGATAGGCGCGAACCTTCACCCGCAGCGATAACGGCATATTTCATCTTATCTTTTGTTCATCATGCAATAAAAAAACGACAGTAGAAAATTGTCAACTGACCTTCTGTCGCTTTAATGAGTTGTTTATGCAAAGATAAGATATATTTTTAGAAAATGAAAACGTTATGGATACAATTACATCCAAGAGTTGCATTACTCCGAAATGTCGTTATCAACCTTCAACCCGGCCAAATCAATTGAACCGGTTCCACGAATGGAACGCTTCATATTTTTTACCTTGCCAGAAAGCTTGACATCTCCAACCCCTTCAAGGGAGCAATCCACCAAATCACATTGATTAAAATGAACCTTCACATCACCAACGCCTTTCAAGGTAATCTGCGTTTGTGAGGCCGTGACATTCTTCAGGTCAATATCCCCAACGCCTTTTAGGTTGAGGATGACTTTGTCGCATATCAAATCATTCATTTGAATGTCGCCAGTACCTTCCATCTTCACGGTCATGGTATCTGTATCCAACTTACCATCTACCACAAAATCGCCTGCCCCGGCCATGGCGACACCAGTCAAATCAGGAGAGGTAATGTAAATCTCAACATCATCGTCTTGCCCAAGGTTCAACCATTTGAAACGTTTAGATTGCTCAATGGTCAAAGTCGTGCCATCAGAAATCGTTCGCAGATGGTCCAATGCTCTTTGAGATCCAACAAATTTAACACTGACCGAATCGGCCTGTGTATAGTGAACGTCACAAAACGCCTTTACTTGTATGCGTTCAAATTGGCGCACATTGATAGACTTTGTCTGTTCTACTGAGCGATTTGTGTGTCTAACAATCTTTACACAAGAGGTCAAAGTCAACAAGACTGTCATGACCATCAAAACGTAAATATTCTTTTTCATATGCTTGATTTTTCATTAAATGACACCATTATACTTCAAGAAGCGAGAGATGTGATTGTAAATTATTGCCTGTTTGACGAAGAAAAAGAAAGAAAAGTTGCAAAAATGGATCTGGGAATAGAAAAGAATCAGTTCAGATACTTTTCAATGAAAAAACGAATCAAAACATATCCTTTGGCAGATAGGTGACATCAAAAAATGTACAAAAACACTCCAGCCAACAAACCGTATGCTATTGAATCGCAAAATGAATGGTTTTGCCTGTCAATAGCATTGATAACGAACGGCAAAATCAATGGACTGAATTCTATTCCAGATTCAGTACAAATATGAAATCATCACGACAGGTGACCGTATTCGATAACACGCTTTATTTGCGGTATACTTCCTTATTGAATAATGGATGCAGCCACGGCATTGGCAATATAGGAACGTAAAGAGATGATCGCAGACGGACTCTTGCCTGACGGATGCACTGCATTGGTAAGAAAGATAACACTGACATCGTTGATCGGGTCAATAACAATGCTGGTCCCGGTGAACCCCGTATGACCATAAGTGGCATCACTCAGCAAGTCACCATTATTGGTAGCATAAGCCGTAAAAATGTCCCATCCGGGTGTTCGTCCCAGATTTGCCACCCGACGGGGAACCGTTCGCATACATTGAACACCAAGTTTGCTTAAAATACGATGCCCGTTCCAAATGCCACCATTTTGTACTGCAGCACAAAACAAGGCAATATCGTCTGCCGTAGAAAACAGACCCGCATTACCAGAAATTCCACCATTCATGACACGGGCCAGAGGATCGTGAACGACACCACGCAGAACGGTTCCATCAGGCAACTTCTCTGTGGGAGCACATTGTTTCGTCAGCTCAGGAGAAGGGTTATAGTCGGTGTGCTTCATACCCAACACATCAAAGATATGCTGCTTGGCAAAATCACGAAGGCTCTTTCCTGAGATTGTTTCAATAATTCGCTGTAAGGTAATGTAGTTAAGACAGCTATATTGAAAGTCTGTAGTCGGCTTGAAATCTCTTCTGCAATGTGAAATATAATCTATCAATCCATCAGGGCTGGGGGCACCATACTTTGCTTTGAGCATTTCTACATCGGCATAGGGAGGCAACCCCGAAGAATGGGTCATCAAATCAACAATACGAATGGCTTCAGTTTCACCCTGATTGTCCTTCCAGTTGTCAAAGTTTGGTATATAGGTATCCACCCGATCCATTAACCTTAATTGACCGCTTTCGATGAGGATGAGTGCGCAGACAGCCGTTGACATCGCCTTGCTACAGGATGCCATGTCAAATACGGTCCCGGTTGTCATGGCTTCCACTTTAGGCTCAAGTGCTCTATTGCCAAAAGCCTTCAGATAAGCCATCTTGCCGTGGCGCACCACGGCAAGGACCGCACCGGGAATTTCATGCTGTTGAATGGCATGATTGATGATTTTATCGGCATTTGCCAGTCTTCCGGCATCCATGCCAACCGTTGCTGGGGCAACCCGTTGGAGTTGTTGCCCCCAAATCATACTGACGATGCAGAGCATCGCAATCAGTAAAAAATGTCTTTTCATTGATTTGAAGTTAGTCTTTTCACAAGATGAAAACTGATGAATGAAGGAATATTACCATATTGACATGAAAAAAAAGAACTACCCAAAGGGGGGCCTCCCTACGATGCATCGAATCGTAGCATTTTTCTTTTATTTCACATCATTGCCTCGAA
The DNA here is from genome assembly GCA_937874345.1 of uncultured Prevotella sp. GTDB lineage: Bacteria > Bacteroidota > Bacteroidia > Bacteroidales > Bacteroidaceae > Prevotella. The sequence goes on along the minus strand of CALNBT010000117.1, from coordinate 7,318 downwards.
AGGCATCGATGGCCTTTTTCACTGAACCATACATCAACAGAATACGTTTGGCATGATTGTACTCCAGCCCCAATTCTTCAACAATCATCCTTGTTCCACGGTCAACGAGTTTCTGGTTTGTCAACTGCATATTGACCATACGGTTTCCCTTGACCCTGCCCAACTGAATCATGACAGATGTGGAAATCATATTGAGAATAAGTTTCTGCCCTGTGCCCGACTTCATTCTCGAGCTGCCTGTAACAAATTCGGGACCAACAATCATCTCGATAGGATAGTCAACTACTGCGGCCATTGGTGAATCGGGATTGCTCGTAATACAACTCGTCAGGACATGATGTTTCCTGGCCTCACTCAATGCACCGATAACATATGGTGTGGTTCCAGATGCAGCGATGCCGATGATCGTATCAGTGGAATTGATATTGTGTTCCAATAGCTCTTGCCAGCCTCTCTCCATATCGTCTTCGGCATTCTCAACAGCATTGCGCAACGCTGTATCACCACCGGCGATCAGTCCGATGATATGTGTCGGAGGCACACCGAAAGTAGGTGGTATCTCGGAAGCATCTAGTACTCCCAGCCTACCGCTTGTTCCTGCTCCCATATAGAATATTCGCCCACCTTTCTTCATGCGAGGTACAATTTGTTGTAGGAGTTTCTCAATTTGTGGGATAGCCTGTTCAACGGCAACAGCCACTTTCTTGTCTTCGTTATTGATATGGACAAGCAGGTCATGTATAGACATCTTGTCTAAATCGTCATACAAAGACGGTTGTTCTGAAATTTTAATAAAAGCCATTATTCTGGAACATTTCTGTTAATAAACTTTACATGCAGTCAATCTTTGTCCTGATTTGACGGTGCAACATTGATTTTTGTTAAATCTTGTCTGTGTGATAAGCAACCAATCCTTCCATCGGTGCCTGAATGATTCTTCCCAAATGCATTCCTTGCTGCTCGAGGGCATCTTCAAGAGGCTTCTGGAAATAATAGGCAATAGAGCCATTAAAACCAATGGGCAGTGAATTCCAGTTGTCGTACTGTTTAACATTGCGAACCAAGAAACGCTGAAAGCTTTCTAAAACCAAATTGTAAACAGCATGATCTTGGATGTTTTCTGCCAAGAAGGGGACGAAACTAGCCAAAAAACGATTTGGCAATTTCTGACGATAAACACGTTCAATGATATCAGCATTGGTCAGATGGTACTTTACATTAAACTTATCTATAATGTCTTGTGGCATCTGATTTTTCAAGATGTCACCAACAAGCGTCCTTCCTAATACGGCACCACTACCTTCATCTCCAAGGATAAAACCCAAAGGCGAAACGTTTTTCGTAACCTTCTCTCCATCATATGCACATGAATTACTGCCAGTACCCATGATACAGGCAATTCCAGGACGGTGACCACAGAGACTTCGTGCTGCAGCCAACATATCTGAAGCCACTTCACACTTACCTGTTACATTGAGATGCCTCTTCAAAGCGTTTGCCAAGATCGGCTGTTTTTCGGGTGTGCATCCTGCTCCATAGAAGAAAACATCTTCAATTGTCGTTGAAGGGAGTTGGGGAACGAGCGATGTTAATATCTCAGAAGAGATTTCATCCTCTGTTTGAAAGAAAGGATTGGTGCCACCTGTTTTAATTGTTTTAGTTGCCTGTCCATTGTCAACCAAACACCAATCTGTTTTTGTTGAACCACTATCTGCTAAAAGTATCATAACTTAATAAAAATTTTTTTCTTGTATAATATATATCCGATTGACCAATTGATGAGAACATACAATATCGCCCAAGTCAAAGAAGCGACTTTGTCGCTCAATATCGTTGCACTTAAGCCATTATAGACCATTTTTTGGATCGTCAAGTCTCCAATCTTCAGCATACCAAATGGTATCAAAAGCAAACCCGATAACACAAAAAGAGCAAGTGGATTAACGCCAAACACTTCAAAAAAGCGTGTTCCCCAATCCTGATGATTCTTCTTGTCTATGACCCATGTCAGCACTGCCAGCAGCAACAAACCCATTCCGCATGTTACCAAAGCAAATGTTGGTGTCCATAACTTCTTGCTGATAGGGCATCCATAAGCTAAGAGGAAACCGGCAAAGGTCAGCAAAGTACCGATGAGGAACATTTGCTCAATCTTGCTATCCAGAGACTTCAGCTCCATCACGTATTTACCTACGCAGAAGCCAATCAGCACATGTGCTAAGGCAGGTAAGGTACTTAGTACACCTTCTGGGTCGGGCGTTTCGAAGCGATAGACATGGCCTGGCCCTAAAATAGCCTGATCTACGATAGCCAATATACTGGTTGCATCATGGTCGTAACCATTGAAAAGCTCCAAAATCAAGACATAGACGATGAATACCAGTGCAATGAGCCAAGGGATGTATCGATGTTTGACAGACATGGCGATAACAGCAGCTAAGCCATAACAAATACCCAAACGGGGGAGTACACCCAAAATGCGAATATGATCAAGGGTATTTACAGAAACCCAAAGACGCTCACCCATCGACGCCACGTCCAAAGTAGGATTAATCATGCTGCGAACAAACATGAACAACCACGACATAAAGAGTCCGATGAACCATAACAGTAATGCACGTTTCATTATTTTCCTTGCACATGACCACGACCATTTGAATTGGTATTTCTTCAAGGATAGATATGTTGTGATACCCATTATAAACATGAAAAACGGAAAGACCAAATCGGTTGGTGTCAATCCGAACCATTCAGCATGTTCCAATGGTTCATAAACATGATGTGATCCTGGATTATTGACCAAAATCATACCAGCAATCGTCATGCCTCGCATGATGTCCAACGCAAGAATTCGTTGCTTGGATTGAGCTATATTATCAGTCATAGTACTTATCTATATAAATAATATTTTTTAGAAATACGTTTGAAGGTCGCTTCATCCTTATTCCAATAAGGCTTCACATCCTCCCATAAATGTCTCTTTAGAAAGAGCTGTCGTATCTGCTTTGTTCCACAAACTTTATCGAACATGTTTGTTCGACTATCTGAAGCTTGACCTAACACATCATGCTGTGGATCTAATTTGTATAACTCTTGAAGAACATAGAACTGGATATCGCATAGACACGCTTTCCTATAATCCGTAAGATAGACCTGAATACCTTGCAAGTTGTCTCCCTTTCCAACGGCATAGAACGGCGTATAGTAGATTGGGCGAAATAGAACGCCAGGAAGATTCAAAGCATTCATTTGGTCTGTCAGTTTGTTGGCATTGATCCATGAAGCCCCAAAGATTCGGAAAGGCAAGGTATACCCTACACCAATAGAGATATTATCCAGTTCGCCAACGATTCCTGATACAGCATAAAACGGTGCCGTGATAGGATCTGGGATATGGGGAGAAGACAGCACCCATTGCAATCCTGTTTGGTCATATGTCATTTTGCGTTTCCACTTCTTCATCTTGATGACTTCCAAGTCACACTTTTCCCCTAGGAGGTTTTCTCCGTTCATCAGCAAAGCCAATTCACCTGGTGTTAGTCCATAGATATAAGGCACCTTGATTTGACTGACAAATGAAACACAATCGTCTTCAACCAAATTCCCTTCTACTTTCTCACCACCCAAAGGATTAGGACGGTCCAGCACAATCACCTTGATATGATGCTGTGCAGCAGCCTTCATTATATTGGCCAAGGTACTGATGTACGTAAACGAGCGGCAACCAATATCTTGAATGTCATAAACAAGAACATCGATACCCTTGAGCATTTCTGCAGACGGCATTCTATTTTTTCCATACAAGGAATACACAGGAATACCCGTGAGTTCGTCTACTTGATTATCGACAGCATCCCCTGCATGAGCGTTTCCACGTAGTCCGTGTTCCGGTCCAAACAAGGCTACCAACCTGACGTTGTGGGCCGAAGCCAGTATATCGACATCCGACTTCAACTGATTGTCCACACCCGTAGGATTGGTGACCAGCCCTACCCTTTTGCCCTCAAGTGCTTTAAAGTTCTGGCTCTTCAATACTTCGATACCGGTCTTCACCTTTTGAGCAGGAAGTTGCCCAAAAAGAAAGAACCCAAGTGCCAATAATAATATTTTTTTCATGCTTTTGTTATTTTACGACCATAATGATTATCGATATTTTTACTGACAAAGTATGTCACAAACACCGTTGCAAAACAACAGACCATCACCACCCAGAAGAACCATTCGTATCCAATCCACTCTTGAAGATACCCTGCAAACATACCTGGAATCATCATACTCATGGCCATGAATGCGGTACAAATAGCATAATGTGCCGTAGTAAATTCGCCTTCAGAGAAGTACATCATATACAACATGTAAGCCGTGAAGCCAAAACCGTAGCCAAATTGTTCTACGGCTACACACGTTGCTATGACAAACAGATTGGTCGTATGGCTCATTCCGAGGTAGACAAACGTTGCACAAGGCAATGTCATACTGGCTGCCATGGGCCATAAAGATTTTTTCAAGCCCCATTTAGAAGCCATTATACCGCCAATGATGCCACCAATCGTCAAAAACAAAACCCCAATGGTACCATAGATAATACCGACATTATCGGTAGCAAGTCCCAAACCTCCCCTTTCCGGTGAATCCAATAAGAATGGATTGACCATCTTGAGTAGGAATGCTTCAGGCAAACGATAAAGCAACATGAAGAAAATGGCAAGGATTACGCCAGGCTTTTCAAAATAGGTGATGAACGTTCTACCAAATTCATAGATAATTTCTTTGGCTTTTCCCTTTGTACTTTCAGTTAAACGCATGGCGTCAGCCTTCGGACGAGGAATGACAAAGGCATGATAAATCGATACAGCTGTAAAAATCACCGCTGTTACTGCCATCGTGATTTGCCAAGACAACGGAATATTATTCGTATTCCGCTCCATGACCCCGGCGATATAAACCAAAACACCTTGTCCAAAGATAGAAGACAATCGGTAGAAAGTACTTCTGATACCCACAAAGAACGACTGGTCTTCCTGATCCAACGCCAGCATATAAAATCCATCTGCAGCGATATCGTGCGTAGCAGAAGAAAATGCCGTAATGATAAACAAGATGAGCGTGAAGGTAAACAAACTGATGGGCGTCACACCCGCCTTGATAACAGACGATGCAGGATGCGGTATGGAGAGTGTCAACAATATAAATGCAACACTCATCAACATTTGCATGGCCAAAATCCACCAACGCTTGGTTTTCAGAATATCGACAAAGGGACTCCACAAAGGTTTGATAACCCATGGCAGATAAAGCAGACTGGTAAACAATGCCATTTCACCATTGGGAACACCCATCTTGGTAAACATCGTTACCGAGATGTTGTTGACAATAAAATAAGGAATCCCTTCAGCGAAATAAAGTGTTGGAATCCATGCCCAAGAGGCATACCTGTTGTTTTTTTTCATATCCCGTTAGCTCCGATTGTTCTTATTCATGGCAATGCGTGCCTGCAATTCCCATGTACGGATGCGGTCTTTATACGTATTATAGCGGTTTTCTTTTTCAATACTGAGGTTGCCATCCGAGTTGTCATCCCAGCGACGACAGTCGTATACAACATCATAAATACGCCCAATCTGGTAATGACGCGAGATGGCCAGACCTAAGGCATAATCTTCGCCATAGTTGACATTCGGCATATTAATATCTCTGACAACCGGTGTAAAGAACGCACGCGGTGCGCCCAATCCATTGATACGCAGCGCATTGTTACGTCCATTGTCTGGAGTCCATTCACGATGGTCAATCTTACCCGGTGGCAGGATGTTCATATTGATATCAGTCAGACGATATGAACCGATAATCATGGCGCAGTTCTGAGCATAAAACGCATCAACCATCTTCTGCAAGGTGTCTGTTCCAGAATACAAATCGTCGCTATCAAGCTGAACAATAAACCTTCCACATTTTGGGTGATGCATCGCCATATTCCAGCTACCGCCTACCCCAATGTCTCTGCGCGTTGGAATGATGTGTACCAACCGGTCGTCTTTTATCTCGTTAATGGCCTCGGTGGTGCCATCGGTCGAATGGAAATCGGGGCCGTTTTCTACAACAAAGACATTAAACTTGAAATTGGTTTGCTGGCTGAGCGCACTATTGATGGCATCCTTAATGGTACGAATACGATTGAGAACAGGAATCATAATGGTCGCTTCAACCTCAAATTCGCCTTCTGTCAAGGGTACATCCGGGAATGTTGGCTCCAAATATCCACCGACATCCTTGAGATATTCAGTACATGCCTGTTCCATTTCAATTTGTGAATGACGGTTTTTCGGATCTACGTAATCGAAAAGTTTCTCACCTGTCTTACGGTTATCAAGTTCAACCTCCGAATACAGATTCTCATTGATATGAACAAATTGTACCTTTTCAGAAAGTTTCAAACGCAAGTCATAAAAGCCTGCTGCCTGATAATTTTGCTGCATGCGCGAAGCTGCTTCCTTTAAATCGGCCGTTTTGAATAAAAGAACCGAACCAAAGTCAAAATCATCGCGCAAACTGCCTTGTTGATAATCAATGACAGGAGCCTCGGTGCGCTTGCCATCCTCTGCGATACGATAATGGTCAGCATACAACATTCCTGCACCCGATACTTCTGCAATCTGTACCATCCGTTCGAAGGCATACAACCCAATCTCCAAATATTGCTCTTTCATATAAAGCATTGTATATGGAGCTTCAGCCATCTGTGCAATCTTGCGCATGGTATCACTGCTTTTCAGTGTATCGATCTCCATCACGTCGTCTACACCTTCAACAACTTCTGCAGTTGATTGCATGACGATGATTCGACTCACTAAATCTTGTCTTTTCAAGCTGTCCAGCGTTTTAGCCAGTTCTTCCTTTCCTGTCATCGGCAGGAAACAGTCAATCAATTTCTTCATTTTGATTTATTATTAATGATATATTTGTTCTTTCATGCTCAGTTTTCCGATGAGGCCATCTTCATTGGTATATAAGATATCATTCTTACTCAACGGAACAACCGTATTAACCAACGTATTGCCAATTTTATGTTTCCAATAAACTCTCCCTGTATAGGCATCAACGGCAAAGATAAGTCCGTTCTTGGTCGAACCGAAAACCACCTTGTCTTTCTCCACCAACATCACGGTGGCATGTTCGTACCCAAAACCGATGTTTGAAGCCCATAACTCCCGGGGCGTATCGCTGTCGGCCGCATAGCATACGATGCTGTCTTGCATCGTCTTCGCATAGACGCGCTTCTTGTCGACCGACAATCCAATCGATTCGCGCACTTTACTTT
>CALNBT010000116.1 GCA_937874345.1 uncultured Prevotella sp. | reverse complement strand
GAAATTCCAATGTTTGCGCTGAAGTTTAAGCATTGGGGATGGAGAGTTAACAAGATCAGATATTCATTTATGATTTTGACAGTCATGACGCTTGCCATCTTCGGATTATTAAAGGGATGGTGGATTGTCATTTTATACTATTTCTGTATTTCGTTGATCCTGTGGTATTTCAAGAAAGAGAAATAAGACATCGTACCACTCAAAAAGAACAGTTTTCATGATTTTCAAGATATTACTCATCATATTTTTAATTGGTGTACTGACTGTAGGATTTTCAGCAGCCAAGATTGTCAACTCTTTTAGAGAAGGGATGAAGGAATTTCGAGACCAAGTAAACGGTAAAAGCGGACCTTCACAAGCACGCACACAGCATAAAAAGGAAGAACAGACGGTCATCGACAGACGCAATTCAGCTGAAGCTAGCAGGAAGATTTTCCAAGAGAGTGAAGGAGAGTATGTTGAATTTGAAGAACAAAAGGGCGAGCCTGACCAAAAAGGATAGCCTTTCTCTGATACGTTCTTAGCTTTTTATCCTCCCTTTTCTCTTTCAACTTTGCAATTATACGAAAAGATATCCTTGCAAACACCCCCTAAAGCGAAATAAAATGATGAAGGCCATCGTGTCCGTAACAATTGCTACACAGGACACGATGGCCTTCATTGTTTTAAGGCTTCAGCAGATTCAAGAATAAACCTGCACATGCAAGATCTACTTCCTACAGATGAACAAGTGTACCGATAGGCTCGCCATCCATCACCTTCTTCAGATTACCTTTTACATCCATGTTAAAGACATAAATCGGCAGATTATTTTCCATACACATAGCAGTGGCGGTCAAATCCATTACCTTCAGATGGCGACTGTAAACCTCATCGAATGATATTTCATTGAACTTGGTTGCAGAAGGGTCTTTCTCAGGGTCAGCTGTGTAAACGCCGTCAACACGTGTTCCTTTCAACATCACATCTGCCTCTATCTCTATGCCACGCAACGAGCTTCCTGTATCAGTTGTAAAATAGGGAGAGCCTGTTCCGCAGGAGAAGATACAAACAGTTCCGTTCTCCATTTCCTCTATCGCTTTCCACTTGCTATAGAATTCTCCAATAGGTTCCATGCGAATGGCTGTCATAACTTTAGATTTAACCCCTATCGCACCCAAAGCAGAACTCAATGCCAAGGAGTTGATGACGGTTGCGCACATCCCCATCTGATCACCCTTCACGCGATCAAATCCCTTTTGTGAACCACTCAAACCACGAAAGATATTACCTCCTCCAATCACGATGCTGATTTGAACACCCATTTCGTGTACTTCCTTGATCTGACTGGCATAGTCGGACAACCTTTCCGGGTCTATTCCGAAATCTTGGTTACCCATTAAACTTTCTCCACTCAGCTTCAAAAGAATTCTTTTGTACTTAGCCATATTCTTCTATTTATTTGATTTATACATTATTTTAAGATAAATTCTACCTCCTTGAAGGCAAAAGGGGTAAGCGTTCCATCCTTACGCCGAAGTACTAAATGCCCATCTTTCTCAACATGATCGATTGCCGCCTGAAACAAGCCATGCCGGTCATGAAAGTAATGTACTCCTGTCCGTCGATACAGCGCTGCATGATACTGTGCGACAACTTCATCGTACAAACCCTTCTTCATCTTATCGTAATAAGATTCAAATGCCTCTAAAATTTGATCTAATAACGTTTTCCGATCAATCTCACAACCCAAAATTTGGGACATCGACACCGGATTGGGTGCATCGCTTTGGAACAATGTCTGGTTGACGTTGAGTCCAACGCCAAAAACACAGTTCTGAATACCGTGACCATGCACAGTTGTTTCAATCAAAGTACCACTGAGTTTGTTGTCATTCCAATAAATATCATTAGGCCATTTCAAGGTTACATTTGAAAGATAACCATCCAGCACGTCTTTCAGTGACAATGCCCCCATCATCGATAGCAGAAACTGTTGGTTAACAGGTACGGTAACGGGATGAATCAGAATGGAAAATAACAGGTTTTTACCCCATTCACTCTCCCAAGAGTTACTGCCCTGCCCCTTTCCATGAGTTTGATACTCAGCCGTTGCGACTACAATACTTTCTCGAAATTCATGAGCTCGTTCGCAAAGATATCGGTTTGTTGAATCGATTTCAGCTAAATGGATATGTCGTATCGATGGCTTCATTACAATAACAGGGGATTAAAGGCATCTTCCAGATGGTCGATAGTCATGTTCTCCTGACTAACTCCGACAACAGAGATGATGTCGAATCGAAGTTCTTCCTGAATATTGTTCTGTTTGACATACTGGTCGGCTGCGCTGCCTATAAACTTCATCTTTTTGAAATCTACGGCATCGACAGGTAGAACGATATCATCAGAACGTCGTGTCTTTACTTCCACAAAAACACAAGTAATATGATCGGGAGTAAGGGCAATGATGTCGATATCGCGTTGACCGAATTTCCAGTCCCGTTCTCTAATCGTATAGCCCTTTTCACGTAAAAAAGCCACAGCGATATCTTCACCCCATTTGCCTAATTCGTTGTGTTGTGCCATATCATTGGAAGGCCATCATGACTACAAAAATACGGCTTTTATCCCATACTTCAAAAAGAATATTGTACTTTTGCAGCAAATGAAGTATTATGCAAGAACAAACTGAAGAAGGTCGCCGAACAGATGAGAGGTACATGCAGAAAGCCCTGGTTGAGGCGCAAGCTGCTTATGATGCCGGTGAAATACCCATTGGTGCCATTGTTGTGTGCAACCATCAGATCATTTCACGGACACATAACCTCACCGAGACGCTTCATGATGTAACGGCACATGCAGAAATGCAAGCCATCACAGCTGCAGCCGACATGCTTGGCGGCAAATATCTCACCGGTTGTACGCTCTATGTAACGGTAGAACCTTGCCCTATGTGTGCAGGAGCATTAGGTTGGTCACAGATTTCGCGCATTGTCTATGGAACGCGTGACGAGAAACGGGGCTATTCTAAATTCTCACCAAC
>CALNBT010000115.1 GCA_937874345.1 uncultured Prevotella sp. | reverse complement strand
GTCTCAATAAAACCGCATGTATTGATAACGGCTATTTCTCCATCAGGATTTTCAGCATCATGGGTACATTGATAGCCATTCGCTTCGAATTGTTTCATCAAAACTTCACTGTCAACGAGGTTTTTTGAGCACCCCATTGTGATGATATCAATTTGCTTCTTTTTCAAAATAATATTCCTTATTTCTCTTCTGTACTAAACAAGCTGTCTACAAAATCTTTCCGGTTGAAAAGTTGTAAATCCTCCATTTGCTCACCCAAACCAATATATTTTACAGGAACCTTCAATTGGTCACTAATGCCTATCACAACACCACCTTTGGCTGTGCCATCTAATTTTGTGATGGCAAGCGACGTAATTTGGGTAACCGAAGAAAATTGTTTGGCTTGCTCAAAGGCATTCTGGCCGGTACTTCCATCAAGAACCAGCATCACTTCATCTGGAGCTTCTGGAAGGACTTTTTTCATGACATCTTTAATTTTCTTCAACTCATTCATCAAACCTATCTTGTTGTGCAAACGACCTGCAGTATCAACCAACACAACATCAGCCTCATTGGCTTTGGCACTTTCCAAAGTATCAAAGGCAACTGAAGCAGGGTCTGCACCCATTTGTTGCTTAATCACTGGAACACCTACCCTTTCACCCCAGATTGCGATTTGATCAACCGCTGCAGCACGATAGGTATCTGCCGCTCCAAGATAAACTTTCTTTCCAGCTTTCTTAAATTGGTAAGCTAATTTCCCAATAGTTGTTGTCTTTCCGACGCCATTGACGCCAACAACTAGAATTACATACGGTTTATGATCTGTTGGTAGATCCCAATTGTCATAATCGCCAGCATTATTATCAGTCAGCAAAGATACGATCTCATCATGCAAAATTGAATTCAATTCTGATGTAGATACATACTTTTCTCTTGCAACACGCTCTTCGATACTGTGTATAATTTTCAAAGTGGTATCGACTCCGACATCAGATGAGATAAGTACTTCTTCCAAATTGTCCAGCACATCATCATCAACCTTGCTTTTACCAGCAATGGCTCTTGAGAATTTATCGAAAACACTCTGCTTCGTTTTCTGTAAACCTTGATCTAAGGTTTCTTTTTTCTTTTTGTTGAAAATATTGAAAATTCCCATAAAATAATCTTTTTATGATTTCAAGTTGTGATGCGTTCGTACCAATTTGAATATCACGTTATCTATAGCATTTGATAAAACAACCTATTACCAAAAATCAAGAGCCAAAATTAGATTAAATAAATCATATGCCTCAATAATCGATTCTCAGTTAATTTGTTGCAAAGATAACATATTTTTTTGACACTTAACACATTATATATTCCATTTTTAGATAGCAAAAGTAACTGCCATTCCAGCATTTGACATAAAGTGTTACTGTGGAATTACGGAAAGAGATAACTCTATGGATATTTTTTGTAAATCAAGTTCTATGGTTCTATATATGAAAAATGGAAATGATTTATAGCGTATTGATTAGGTTTCTGACAATTTTTCAAAAATGTAGGAAAGCGAGAAATCAATAAATTTTCAATTGTTTAAGTTTTGCTCTTAAATACCAGAATAACGAAAGGAATATAGACTCAATAATCCTAATAACAGGTTACTAAACCGTTATTTACTTGAAAGAATTCAAGTTTAAGCAAAAGAAATGCTTTTAAGTTTTTTTCTTAAAGCTTCAGCTTCAGATTGTCGAATAGAAAGTGTTATGCTACAAGTAGTATCAAATACTTGGTCAATGATTCTAGGCTGCATATCCTTAACAATCTTCATGACGCCGTTCATCAATGGGTAAGCAAAATTGTAAGTAATTTCTTCTTCTATAAATTTCCTTTCAATAATGGCAGAATCTAAAGCGTAAGCAGCTGCTGTACGATAAGCTATGAGGAGACCGCTAGTACCCAATTTTATCCCACCAAAATAGCGAATAACGACAATCAATATATCTGTTAATTGTTTTGAATTTATTTGCCCCAAGATAGGACGTCCAGCCGTTCCATCAGGTTCTCCATCATCATTTGCCCTGAAGACATCACTGTTGACGCCCAAAACGTAGGCATAGCAACAATGGCGAGCATCATAATATTTCTTTTTGTAGTTTTGAAGTATCTCCTTAATTTCTGCTTCTGTAGTGACATGATGTGCAAAAGCGAGGAACTTACTCCGATGATCGGAGTAAAATCCCTCGCCTATTTGATTGGATATCGTGAGATATTCGTCTGTCATTAGGATAATTTATGAATCACTAGACCACTTCTAAGCTTTGGTTCGAACCATGTAGTCTTTGGAGGCATGATCTGCCCTGTATCCGCAATATCCATGATTTGCTTCATAGAAACAGGATAAAGTGCTAAAGCCATCTTCATTTCACCATCGTCTACACGTTTCTTCAACTCTTCCATACCGCGAAGTCCTCCAACAAAATCAATTCGTTTGTCAGATCTCAAATCTTTTATACCGAGAAGTTCGTCTAAGATGAGTCTTGAAGAAATATCAACATCCAAGACCCCGATAGGATCTTGATCGTTATAAGTTCCCTCTTTAGCAGTTAAGCTATACCACAGACCATTCAAATACAATGAAAATTCGTGTAAATGTGATGGTTTGTAGTTTTCTGTTCCCTTTTCTTCAATGATGAAGCTCTTTTCGAGTGCAGAAACAAACTCGCTTTCTGTCATGCCATTCAAGTCTTTGACAACACGATTATAGTCGAGAATAGTTAACTGTGAGGCCTCGAAACACACTGCCATGAAGAAGTTGTATTCTTCTTTTCCTGTATGATTAGGATTCTGTTGAGCTTTTTCTTCACCAATTAGTCCTGCTGCTGCTGATCGATGATGACCATCGGCAATATATAAAGCAGGCATGTCAGCAAAGGCGGAAGTAATGAATGCCATGTCACTGGCATCAGAAATGACCCACAACTGATGTCTGAAGCCATCCACGGGAGCTACAAAATCGTATTCTGGAGTACCCAATACATATTTGTTGATTAATGAATTCAGTTTTTCATTATCCGGATAAGCAAAGAATACTGGTTCGATATTTGCATCGCAGACACGAATATGCTTCATTCTGTCTTCTTCCTTATCTCGCCGGGTTAACTCATGTTTTTTGATCACTCCATTTTTATAATCATCGCAATACGCACCAACAACAAGTCCATACTGAGTCTTGCCATTCATGGTTTGAGCATAAATATAATAATGGTCGTCAGTATCTTGAACCAACCATCCTTCTTCTTGAAACTTCTTGAAGTTTAGAGCAGCCTGATCATAAACGCGTGGATCATATTCTGATGTTCCTTCTTCAAAATCTATTTCTGGTTTGATAATATGATATAGGCTTTTCTCATTTTGGCCTGCTTCTATGCGAGCTTCTTCTGAACTCAATACATCATAAGGGCGACATTCTACCTGCTCGACCAATTTCTTTGGTGGCCGTACTCCTTTAAAGGGTTTGATTATTGCCATTAGTGTTATTTGTTTACTTGAAATTTAACCACACCTTCTGCAAAGTATGCGCTAATTTGTTTTGCAGCGGCTAACCCTGCATTAAAATTGGCTTCAGCTGTCTGTGCACCCATCTTTTTAGGTGTACTGAAATAGTTGCCTTCCAATTTTGAAAATTCAGCATCAGCATCGGGTTTAATATCTGTAATATATTTCAAATCAGGACGTTCTGACATCAACTTTAGTAATTCAGGCTCATTGATGATCTCCTTACGAGCTGTGTTGACAAGAATACCTCCCTTCTTTAACAAATTCACTACATCGTAATTGATACTGTTGATTGTTTCAGGTGTTGCTGGGATATGCAGGCTGACGATATCGCATAACTTGAACAACTCTTCTTTTGATGGTACTGCGTGGACTCCACTCTCCTCGATCACATTTGCCGGACAGAAAGCATCAAAAGCATATACCTCCATACCAAAGCCTTTGGCTATGCGTGCAACATTACGCCCAACATTACCAAATGCCAAGATACCAATTTTCTTGCCGATAAGTTCGGAACCAGATTTTCCATTAAAGAAATTACGTACAGTAAACACAAGCATCCCAAAAACAAGCTCTGCCACCGCATTGGCATTTTGACCTGGAGTGTTCTCAATAATGATGTTTTTGTTTTTAGCATAAGCAGTATCAATCGTATCATATCCAGCTCCTGCACGAACAATCAATTTCATCTTTTTTGCTGAGTCCAATACTTCTGTATCGATTTTGTCTGAACGAACAATCATTGCATCTGCATCCTGCACAGCATTAAGTAATTGTGACTTATCTGAATATTTTTCTAGAAGAACAATTTCGTGTCCTTTTTCATTGAGTTCGTTTTTGATGGCTTCAACTGCTGATGCAGCAAAAGGCTTTTCTGTAGCTATCAGAATTTTCATATTTGATAATTTTAAATTGGACAATAATGTATTGGAGCACTTCTATTTCCCTCACTCGTGTGAGATCACTATGAAGAAATGAGATTTCAGCCCTCTTAATTCATCTTCTCGAAATCTTTCATGCAGTTAACCAAGGCCTGAACGCCTTCAATGGGCATTGCATTGTAGCAACTTGCGCGGAAACCACCAACAGAGCGATGCCCCTTGATACCGACCATACCACGCTCTGTAGCGAATTCATAAAATGGTTTCTCTAGTTCCTGATATTCGTCATTCATTACAAAACAGATACTCATCAGTGAACGATCTTCTTCGGCAACTGTACCATGAAACAATTTATTTCGATCTATCTCAGAATACAGAAGATCTGCACGTTGGTGAGCGCGCTTATCCATTTCAGCTACGCCACCATTTTTTTTGATCCATCTCAGGGTCTCAAGTGCTGAATAAATAGGAACAACTGGAGGTGTATTGAACATAGAACCCTTTTCGATATGTGTGCGATAATCGAGCATTGTAGGTATCTCACGACCTGTTTTACCCAATTGATCATCTTTTAAAATAACGAATGTTACCCCCGCCATTGATAGATTCTTTTGCGCACCACCATAGATGCATATGTATTTTGAAACATCTACAGGTCTGCTTAAGATATCAGAAGACATATCACTAATTAGTGGAACATTTACATCAAGATCTTTTCTAATTTCAGTACCAAAGATCGTATTATTTGTTGTAATGTGCAAATAATCGCAATCTTCAGGAACAGACCAACCTTTAGGAACGTAATTATAGTTTTGTGCAGCTGAAGAAGCAACCTCTACTACATCTCCAAAGAATTTTGCTTCTTTCAAAGCTTTCTTAGCCCAGGTACCTGTATTTAGATAAGCAGCTTTCTTCGTAAGAAAGTTGTAAGGTACTTGATGGAATTGCAAAGAAGCACCACCTCCCAAAAAAATGATGGAATAGCCTTCTGGGATTTCCAACAATTCTTTCATTAAAGCAGCTGTTTCATCCATTACACTTTGGAAATCTTTTGAACGATGACTTATTTCCATTAGTGATAGACCACTACCATTAAAATCAAGAATTTGTTTTGCTGTATTCTCAATAACCTCTCTAGGGAGAATGGATGGACCAGCATTAAAATTATACTTCTTCATCTGATTTGTATTTTAAAATTAAACAAGTCTGTTTTTGCGTTGCTAAATTACAATATTTTAATGAAATAACTAGATTTATATACAAGAATATTTATAATTATTTATTCAGTTTTATTTTATTCGACTATTTCAACAAGAGTTTTAATTCCTTTAATTTTTTCTCCAACAGATAGTTTTAAAACTTGACTCAAGTGTTTTCTAGATACAGCTACATATACATAATGATCAAAAATATCAATTCGACCAATATCTTTTGACTGTAATCCGCACTTCTTACACAGAAAACCTACCACATCTGTTTTTGTTATTTTATCCTTTTTCCCTTTACCAATATAAAAGGTAACCATTTTAGAAGGCATAATATCTGGCAATGATTGCGGTATTTTGTATTCTGGTATATCTGAAGAAATATACAGAGGCAATTGTTCGCTCGGACTTAAAATAAAATACGAGTTACCTACATTTTCCCATCTGGCAGTTCTCCCAATTCTATGAGTAAATGAATCCTCATTTTCTGGTAAATGGTAATGAATAATATTATCCACGTTAGGAATATCCAGTCCACGTGAAGCCAAATCAGTACTGATGAGAATATTTGCAGAAGCATTTAAAAATTTATATAAAGCACTTTCACGTTGCTTCTGATCGAGTCCTCCATGAAAGACTGATGTAAAGAAGTTTTGCTCTGCTAAATATGCATGAATGCGATCTGTGCTTTCTCTATAATTTACAAAAACAATACTACTTTGGTTGCCAAAAGTTCTCAATAAGTTACCTAAAGTAGAAAGCTTGTCATTTTCTGGACTTTGAACTTTGTAGATTGCAATTTGTTCTTTCTTATCTTGATTATCATCCAAATAATCCAATCTATTGGCCTGCTGAATATTCACAAACAAAGGAATGTCCTTTGTTTCCGTTGCTGATAATAATATTCGTTGTTTTATGTTTGGAAGTTGGCCAAGTACCTCACTCATCTCCTCTTGAAATCCCATTGCCAAACATTTGTCAAATTCATCAATGACGACGAAGTGGATCGAATTAGAAACAATGTTTTTTTTGTTTAAATGATCATTTAGTCTTCCTGGGGTGGCAAAAACAATGTGAGGAAGAATTTGTTTCAAAATTTTATGTTCATCCATTGTGGCTCTACCTCCATAGCAAGCACAACCCCGCACCTTTGTTCCAAGTCCTTGCAGTACTTGGAACGACTGCAAGGCTAATTCACGGTTAGGAACGATAACAATTGCTTGAATCTCGTCGGTATTGACGTTAATTTTCTGAATAAGTGGCAGTAAATAAGCAAAAGTCTTACCAGTACCTGTCGGAGATAAAATTACAACATCCTGATTTCCTTTTGAGATAACGTCATTTGCTTCGATTTGCATTTGACTGAGTTCTTCTATTCCACATTTTTTTAAGTCAATTGTGGATGACAATTTGTTATTTCTTTGATCCATTTATTAATTTGTCAATTTCATCAAACTTCGTGCCCATATTTAAGTTTAGATAAATGGTATATAGGGGCAAACTCCATTTTTCTTGCATATTGGGCTCAAGTTCCCGGTAGCGTTCAAGGTAAGGCATTGCTTTATGGTAATAATCCAGAATTTGTTGCCTTTGCTTACGCGACAATATGGTTTCTTTGTCCAACACAACGGCTTTATTAAAATATGCCAAACCGGCATTCAGATAAGGTTCTACTGTATGTTCATCTTCTGAAATTAGTTTATCACAAATACTTATACATTCGTCGTAGTTACCAGTATTTAGCAATACAGTACTCTTTGCAAATAGATAAAGATGGTTGGTACTGTCTTTTTCTAAACCCTTATTAATAACGTCCAGCGCTGTAGAAAAATCTTTGTTCTGAACATAGTAATCGACTAAGCGAGGAAAGAAAAAAGCGAATTTGGGATAAGATTTGAATCCATCCTTCAAAACAGTTAAATACAGAGCGGTATCCTTTTTTTCTTTGTAAGTCTCTGCAAGATACTGCAGCATGTATACATGATGGATAGAATCTTTCAAAGCTAATGGCGCGTGTTTCAGTGTTGCCTGATGGTCGTGAAGTTTAAAAGCACAATATGCTGCCCAATACGAAGCTTCTGGCAGGAGCTTGTCTGACTTATCGAAGTGATATTTTTGAAAAAGAGGTTGATAGGCACAATCAATATAGGTATTATATAGATCGTAAGCATCTCTGAATTTTTGTTTATGATTAAAATAAGACCCGCCATTAAACAAGTTTGGTCTAAATTGCTTCAAATATTGTGCATGGGCATCTCTGTACTTAAACTTAATCTGTCCTTTTTTATCTGGCTGTGCATCTATTGAATCGAAGGCTGTCATGACATCAAACATTTTTTTTGTCAAAATGAATAATTTGGCAGTATCGTAGGGCTGTTTGAGGTATAATTGTTCATTGCCCTGTTCGTATTGCTTGCGAATAGCATCAAATAATGTCAGCCAAATTTTTTCATTCTTTCTGTTAGTAGAATCTTTTAGCAATTTTCTCATAGACTCTTCAGCTTGTTCTAAGTTATTTCCACGCTTAATTAATTGTTTCGCTTGCGAAATATCTTTGCGCTGGGCAACAACAACAAGTGAGTTGCACGCAATAATTATAATTAAAAATAACTTAAAAAACTTCATTTGGCTATGATGTTATGAAAGATTGTCCTAATGATTCAAAAAAATTATGTTCTGAAAAAGAAACAACTTGAATGAATGATAATACGGTTACCTAAATTCATTAACTATATGCAAATATACGAAAAAACTGTTTTCCTAGCTAGTTTAAATCAAAACTTAACATTATTTCCTTGAAGAATCAAACCAATTGCAATGCTTGAATAACGCAACAGCATTTTTTCGGGTATATAAAACAAAACAGGAGACACTTTTGAAAAAGCATCTCCTGGCTATTTTATCTAATAATCTTCTATTTGTTCATGCTTTCCAATGCTTTGGTGCGACTATCGTTTGCACCATACAAAGTATAATAGCATTGATAAAGTGGATAGCTCCAGTTTGCATGCTCTCTGTTTGGATCATTGCTACGTGCTTTTTCGAGATACCCCATCGATTCTGTATACAACTTCTGTTGTTCTGCAGCATTATTTAAAGCTGCAGCTTTTGAATTTAGGCAGAAACCAATATAGGTCAACACAAGAGCATCCTTTTCGTTTGCTGCAGAAGCCTTTTTAAAACTGGCAATAGCATCATCCCATTTTCCGGCATTCATCTCAGACTGTCCTTTCATTGCCAATGCATTAAAGTTATTTGGGTCTTTCTGAAGTTTTTCATTGATGAGATTCGTCATTTCAGTCTTGTTATTCATGTTGCTATACATAGAACTTAAAATAGAGAAAATCTGATCATCACCATTTTCCTTAACATACAGCTCTTTTAAGGTTTCTACAGCTTTCAATGAATCAGCTTTTGAAGATAAGCCTTGAGTAAGTAGATATGACTTCAAACTAATAGCTTCCTTATGAAGGGCTTTGGCCGTGTCTTGTAAAGCAATATCACAATATTGGTTGGCTAAATCAAGTTTCTTATCTTGATAAGCATATACTGTTGCTACTCGAGCAACCTCTCCAAGATATTGATCGTAAGCAGGCTTATTTGCAACATCCTTAAACAAACTAGATGCAGATGAAGAGACATACATCCCAAAATTCTTTAGTGCTTCTTCTTTAATTTGCTTATTTCCTGCGTCTTGTCCTGCATTAATTAGCTGCAAGCGCAAGTTAAACAAACGCTCTTGATTTGGTTTATGAAATTTCGGCTTGATACTTCCTTTTAAGTTTGGCATAATATCATACTTTTCGCACTCCAAACCAGACTGTACTGCATCATAAATAGCATTATAGTAGCCAATAGTGTCATACTTTTGTTGCTCGCCCTGTTTAAGCTGTTGGTTCAACATGTTCTTATCGATAATAGCCTGCTCCTTGTTAACCTTGTCTAAAGCTAAATCGACCAATTTATTGTAAGCTTTAGCTATTTCCTCGTTGCCTTGCATTTGTGATAAACTTGAATTTATCAAATTTTGGGCCTCGACAAATGTTTTTGCTGACATAATGGCTTTTAGTGCATCACTATCTTTTGCAAATACAGATGAGGTACCTAGTACCATCATTGCGATGATCATTAATTTCTTCATACTCTGTTTGTTGTAAGGATTAAATATTATTCTTCGTTAATTTCATCATCAAAATCTACAAGAGGTTGGTCAGTTTGTTCATTCTGTTCTTCAGACTCTTCCTCTTGAATGATGTCTTGAAGATTGCTTGATTTAGAACGATTTTTTTCTTCCAATTCTTCTGCGAATTCCGAACTCATTGTTTTGCATACACTCGCAATAACATCATTCTTTTTTGTTAGATTAATTAGTCTGACTCCTTGTGTTGCACGTCCCATGGTTCTACATTCTGAAACTGCTAAGCGAATAACGATACCACTCTTGTTGATAATCATTAAATCGTTTTCGTCTGTAACGACTTTTATAGCAACCAAACGACCCGTCTTTTCTGTTATATTCAAGGTTTTCACACCTTTTCCACCTCTATTTGTCTTACGATAATCCTCAACCAAAGATCTTTTTCCATAGCCATTTTCACTAACAACCATAACAGTCTCCTGAATTGGATCATTTACAACAATCATGCCAACTACGGCATCATTGCCATCATCATCAAGGCGAATTCCACGAACGCCAGTAGCGGTACGTCCCATCACTCGGATCGTATCCTCGTCAAATCGAACTGCTCGGCCATTGCGATTAGCCAAAATCAGCTCATTTTTGCCATTAGTCAATCTTACATCCACGACTTCATCATCTTCTGCAATGCCAATAGCAATGACTCCATTTGTGCGGGGACGAGAATATGCTTCAAGACTTGTCTTCTTCACGGTACCGTTCTTGGTAGCAAAAACAACGAAATGTGAATTAATGAAATTCTCATCTTCCAAGCCTTTGAGTCGAAGGATCGCATTGACCGAATCATCGCTTTCAACATTCAGCAAATTCTGGATAGCGCGTCCTTTTGCATCTTTGGTTCCTTCTGGAATATTATAACATTTCAGCCAATAGCAACGTCCCTTCTTGGTAAAGAACAACATGGTCTGATGCATTGTTGCCTGGTAAATAAATTCCGTGAAATCTTGATCACGATGACTAGCACCTTTGGAACCAACTCCGCCACGTCCTTGTTCATGGAAATCAGACAATGGCGTACGTTTGATATAACCTAAATGACTAACAGTAATGACAACAGGATCATTTGGATAGAAATCTTCTGCATTGAATTCATGTTCAGAAGGAATGATCATTGTACGACGAGCATCGCCATACTTATCCTTGACTTCAATCAATTCGTCTTTCATTACCTGCTTGCATAACTCTGGATCCGTCAAAATACTTTGCAAATATGAAATTTGCTTCTGAAGCTCATCAAATTCTGCATGCAACTGATCCATACGTAATCCCGTTAGCTGGGAAAGACGCATATCTACAATGGCCTTGCTCTGTAAATCATCTAACTCAAAGCGAGTTTCGAGATTTCTCTGAGCTTCTGAGGGAGTCTTGCTACCGCGAATAATGTGAACAACTTCGTCAATGTTATCACAGGCAATGATCAAGCCTTCCAAGATGTGAGCACGTTCTTGAGCTTTCTTCAAGTCAAATTTCGTTCTACGAATCGTAACATCATGACGATGTTCAACAAAATACTTCACGCATTCCTTCAAGCTCAACAAACGTGGGCGCCCCTTAACCAAAGCGATATTATTCACAGAGAACGAGCTTTGCAAAGCAGTCATCTTGAATAGTTTGTTCAATACCACATTTGCATTGGCATCTTTGCGGATGTCAATCACAATGCGCATACCTTGTCTGCCGGATTCATCGTTGGCATTTGAAATACCATCCAACTTACCTTCTTTTACAAGACTGGCAATATATTCAATCAACTGTTGCTTGTTAACGCCATATGGGATCTCTGTTATAACAATCTTGTCATGACTTTCATCATTTTCAATCTCGGCTTTAGCACGCATAATGATTCTGCCGCGGCCGGTCTCATATGCATCCTTCACACCTTGCAAGCCATAGATATAACCACCTGTAGGGAAATCTGGAGCCTGAATATAGGTCATTAATTCCTCGAGTTCAATCTCCGGATTGTCAATGTATGCGCAACAACCGTCTATAACCTCTCCCAAATTATGGGTAGGCATGTTGGTGGCCATTCCTACAGCGATTCCATTTCCTCCGTTTACCAAAAGATTTGGAATTCTCGTCGGCATCACTGTTGGTTCTTGGAGCGTATCGTCAAAGTTATTTGACATGTCGACCGTATCTTTTTCCAAGTCGTCCATGATATGCTCACCCATCTTTGACAAGCGACACTCTGTGTACCTCATAGCAGCTGCAGAGTCACCGTCAACGCTACCAAAGTTACCTTGTCCGTCAACAAGGGTATAGCGCATATTCCAATCTTGGGCCAATCTAACCAAAGCACCGTAAACAGAACTGTCACCATGTGGGTGATACTTACCCAGCACCTCGCCTACTACACGTGCACATTTTTTATAAGGCTTGTCACTAGTGTTGCCAATACCTAACATTCCATAGAGTATTCGACGATGTACTGGCTTAAATCCATCACGTACATCGGGCAAAGCACGAGCCACAATAACCGACATCGAATAATCGATGTATGAAGACTTCATCTCGTCTTCAATATTTATTTTAATGATCCGGTCTTGATCAATCGTTTGATTTTCGTCCATTTATTATTATTTATTTATCAAATTTCTCTTTCAAATCAGCGCTAAAGGCATTTATTTTCGATTTAAGACGTTTTAGGATATTTTTGAACGTGTAAAATTACATCTTTTTTTTGACTCAAAACGATATTAATTCAAAAAAAAACGTTTTTAAGCCATATTAGCAATAAAAACCAGACTTTTATCTGACGGAACATAAAATCCTATTTTATTTCTTCAAAAACAGCGCACAAGATCATCATAAATGGGTAATTCTTTTTGAATTCAGGACACCGATATAACTTATTTCAGTACATGATATCAGTCAGTTGATGTTCCTTTTTTATGTTTACTGACTAACAATATTTGAATATGATAAAGCTATTATGTACAGTCGTTATAGATTAAAATCTATGGGTAATCATACAAAATAAACAATACCATTCATATTGAATAACAAACCTATTGATATTGCGGTCCGATATCATTGATATTGATTGTCAATGTCAATGATATTGCAAATAGATATTCAGGACAGAAAAAACAGACCTTTCTAAACCGTTGATGAATAATCATGTATCTCTGGTTTAGGGACATCAGCTTCCAATAAGGGATAGGTTTTATTATCTGCAGTCATCCACTAAAAAAGCGACAAATTTGATTGCCGCTCTTTCAAATGAACCATGAGCGTTGTTATCCAAAATCGTCGAATAAGATCGATTCAGAATCAACTCCTAAACTGTCCAGCATCTTTAACACGGCATTCATCATTGGGCCTGGACCACACATATAATACTCTATATCCTCTGGGGCTTGATGCTTATCAAGATAAGAGTCTAGCATTACCTGGTGAACAAAACCTGGCATGTATGGAACAGCTGCAGCATCTGCCAATGGATCTGGCCGGTCAAGAGCAAGATGAAAATGGAAATTAGGATATTCTTTTTCCAATTCATGAAAATCTTCCAAGAAGAAAGCTTCACTCAAAGAACGAGCTCCATAGAAGAAATGCATTTCTCGATCAACAGTGTGAAGCGTTTTGAGCATATACATAATCTGACTGCGTAAAGGAGCCATACCTGCACCGCCACCAGCCCAAATCATTTCTTTCTTTGAATTTAATATTGGATGGAAATCTCCATATGGACCGCTCATGGTAACTTTGTCTCCCGGCTTCAACGAGAAGATGTAACTGGATGCAATGCCGGTGGGAACGTCCAGAAATCCCACTTGAGGGCGTGGTTTGAAAGGTGTGGTTGCAATGCGGACGGTCAGTGTGATGATATCGCCTTCATCTGGATAATTCGCCATAGAGTAAGCTCGAACAGTCGCTTCTGGGTTATGGGCTTTTAATGAAAGTAAATTGAATTTTTCCCAGGAAGGTAAATATTCCTCTCCAATATCGCTCTTGTCGAAGTCTTTATCATAATCGATTGAATCATAAGCTGGGATATTAATCTGGGCGTATGAACCTGGGATGAAATCCATGTGTTCGCCAGCTGGTAGAGCAACCTTGAATTCCTTAATGAAACTGGATACATTCTTGTTGCTGATGACGGTACATTCCCACTCTTTTACCCCAAGAACACTTTCTGGAACACGTACTTTCATGTCGCTTCTTACCTTGCATTGGCATCCTAGATGCCAATGCTCCTTGACTTCTTTTCGAGTAAAGTGTGCGCGTTCAGAATCAAGTACCTCACCGCCACCTTCTAAAATTTGAATCTTACACTGCCCACAACTAGCTTTTCCTCCACATGCCGAAGGCAGATAGATACCGTTTTCGGTTAATGTGGACATAATCGAATTACCTTGTTGTACATCCAATGTTTTATCCTCGTTGATGACAATCTTCACATTTCCACTGGGTGAAAGATATTTTTTTGCTACAAGTAACATAATGACAAGCAATAGGATTGTAGCAAGAAACACCACCATGCTGGTTAAAATAAAGCTGAGATTCATAATTCATTATATTTTAATACCTGAAAAACACATCATTGCGATGGCCATCAGCCCAACGGTAATAAATGTGATACCCAATCCTTGAAGCGGTTTCGGAACATCACTATACTGCAATTTCTCTCGAATGGCACCCATTGATACAATTGCCAATGTCCATCCTAATCCACTACCTACTGCATAAGCAATCGAATCCCAAACATTGCCGATATATTGTGAATTACTTGGATCTAAATTAATGCGTTGTTGCATAAACAAAGAAGCACCCATGATTGCACAGTTGACGGCTATCAATGGTAGGAAAATACCCAATGATGCATATAACGATGGTGAATACTTCTCAACGACCATCTCAACAAGCTGCGTCATGCCGGCTATAACAGCAATGAACAAAATAAAACTTAGGTATGACAGTCCTAAAGGATCTAACACTTTTGTTTGCAATAAATAATCAACAGGGACAGTTACAAGCAAGACAAAAGTAACTGCTATTCCTAATCCAAATGACGTTTTTACATTCTTTGATACGGCAAGGAATGAGCACATTCCCAAAAAGAATGCGAAAATCATGTTGTCGACAAATATCGACCTGAAAAATAATGATATAATGTGTTCCATATAATTCAAATAATCTGTCGATAGAAATTAATTCTGCTCTTTATAGAAATAGGCACGATGCACCCAAATGACACACCCCAGAAGAATCAATGCCATAGCAGGCATGGTCATCATACCGTTATTCATATAACCCATGTCATAAAATGATTGTGGGATGATAGTGTACCCCAACAGAGATCCCCTGCCCAACAATTCACGTGTAGCCCCGACAACAACAAGAATCATGGCATATCCCAAACCGTTTCCTAAACCATCTAAGAATGATGGCCAAGGCTTGTTGAACATTGCAAAAGCTTCCAAACGTCCCATCAATATACAGTTGGTTATAATTAATCCGACATAGACAGATAGTTGTACACTGACATCATACGAATAAGCCTTTAAGATTTGACTGACAATAGTCACTAATGCGGCGACAACAACCAACTGTACAATGATTCGGATTCTTGTTGGAATAGATTTCCGAATGATAGAAATAATGATATTTGAAAATGCAGTGATAATTGCAACGGCTAAACCCATGACGATTGAAGGTTTCAATTGGGATGTTACTGCCAAAGAAGAACAAATTCCCAACACCTGAACCAATATAGGGTTGTCCAGGTTCAGAGGATTTGTAAAAACCTCTTTATTTTGTTTAGAAAATAATGACATAATCGTTTATATTTATATTCTCATTTCTTAGATAAAAATGCTATATACTCACCAAGACATTTATGCAGCATTTCAGTAACGCCGTTAGACGTTAGTGTGGCTCCGGTAACGGCATCAACTTGTGTAGCAGGATCATCGATCTTCTTATTGACAGATAAAGCAATCTGTGTGGTATCTTGTCCAAAAAGCTTTTTATGTTGGAATTTCTCTTGCCAAGATTTATTGTCTTTAATCTCAGCGCCAAGTCCTGCAGTTTCACTATCGTGATTGAAATATGCTCCGTAAACAGTTTGCTTGTCAGCATTGATGGCGATGTAACCATTAATGGCGCCCCAGAGGCCCATACCATAAACAGGTATAACATATTTGTTCTCTCCATCAATGTAGCAGACGAAAAGAGCTAACTTGCCATTTTTTAGATCAGTGGAATTTAGCTTGAAACCGGCTTTTTCACCACCTTTCGTTCCTTTGTCGGTTACATTTCCGTTTGTATCTAGTATTTCATCAGCCACAACAACTTCATTGTATTTTGCAGCTGCATCTATATCGTTTAACCCTCGTATATTCAAAGAATACAAAATCTGTTTCTTCTTATCAAGTGCCACGTTCGCATCTTGTGTCGGTTTCAATACCTGAAAAACGAAAGCTAGTAAAAACGCAACGAGTACAACGATGACGATTGAATAGATGATTGTGTAGGAATTAGAATTAGTATTCAATCCTTTCTGTTTCTTTTCGGCCATTGTCTTATTTTTTTGCGGTTAAACGTTTCATTCTATGATTGATGTTGTTCTGAACAATCATGTAATCAATGAGTGGTGCAAACATATTTGCAAATAAGATAGAAAGCATCATACCCTCTGGATACCCTGGATTCATGACACGAATGATGAGTGCCATCATTCCAATCATAGCACCATAAATATATTTACCTTTTTCGGTTCGGGCGGCTGTGACAGGGTCTGTTGCCATAAATACGGCTCCAAAACAGAATCCACCCAAGAAAAGATGTTCGTACCAAGAAATGGATGTCATCCCCAGAATATTAAAGAGATAGGCCATTGCACCACCACCAACGAAGACGCTTAGCATAATCTTCCATGAAGCAATACCTGTCCAAAGAAGGATAACGGCCCCAATCGCAATAGCAATCACACTCGTCTCTCCTACTGATCCAGGAATCAATCCAATGACCATGTCTGAAATAGAATATGGAACCGACGCTCCTTGTGCAATTTGACCTAGGGGGGTTGCCATGGTCGTTGCATCTGGTAGCGTGTAACCAAATCCAAATATGGAATTTTTTGCTATCCAAATGGCATCTCCTGTCATTCTACTTGGATAGGAGAAAAAGAGGAATGCACGTGCAGATAAAGCCACATTAAAGATATTCATTCCCGTTCCACCGAAAATCTCTTTGCAGAAGACCACCGCAAAAGCGATAGCGATAACAAGCATCCAGATGGGGCAAGTGATAGGAATAATCAAAGGTATCAAGATACCGGTCACCAAATATCCTTCCTGGATTTCTTCATGTTTCCATTGTGCCCAGGCAAATTCAATGCCCAAACCCACTACATAAGAAACGATGATCTTGGGTAGCAAGGCCAAAAAACCAAAAATGAACATATTACCAAAAGAGGCATTACCCAACTGTCCGGCAGCAGCATAATTTTGGTAACCTATATTATACATTCCAAACAACATTGCAGGAATTACTGCAAGGACAACCATACTCATAATTCGTTTAGAATCTATGGAATCATGTATGTTTGTTCCTGTTTTTGATGTGGTATTAGGAACATATAGAAAACTCTCAAAGCCATCAAACATACTCCAAAAGGCATGCAGTCTGCCATTCCTTTCAAATTTTGGCTTTATTGTATTTAAATAATTTCTTAAATTCATCATCTTAAGCGTTTTCTTTCCTTAAAATATCCAATCCGTTTCTTACAATACGCTGTAGTTCAAGTTTTGAAGAGTCAACAAATTCGGCCAGAGCAAAGTCTTCAGGCGATATTTCATAAATACCCAATTGTTCCTGTTTGTCTATATCCCCTGTGATAATTGCCTTAATCAGATATTCCCCATAGATGTCCATAGGTAATACCTTATCATATTCTCCACTCATAATCATATGCCGCTCGCCTCCCTTGATGCGCGCATCAGCAACATATTCCTTTTTGTGGCCCAATAACCAAGAAAAATAACTGCGCGAAGCAGAAAATTGCTTTACCCGTGGTGAAATCCATCCAAACAATTCATTCTCATTGTCACCTTCTGGAATGACACATATTTCTGATGTATGAGCACCTACGTAATCATTTAAGTTACATTTTCTACCCGTAAGAGGATTCCCATTGATAATGCGTATATGATCAATATGCATCAGTTGGTTCTGTAGCAAATCAGAAAGAGGTGTGCCAACAAGGGCATCAATATAAACCGGATTTCTGACTTCACTACCGGCTATGGCAAGTGTTCTAGTCAAATCAAGTTGTCCTGTTAATAACAAACGACCAATAAAAATTACCACAGTCGGATCAACGGTCCATACCAAATCGCCTTTGTTTACTGGCGAAATATGATTGATTTGAATGCCAACATTTCCAGAGGGGCATGGACCATCAAACGTGGTCAATTCTACATCCTGAGCCTTTGTAAGAACCTCGCTTGTTTGATTGATATGCCTATTCAAATATGTTTTTGCAATCTTTGAAAGAGCTGTCAGGCCTGTTTGAAACGCATCCTCATTTCCTTGCAGCTCAAATTCAAACCGATTGGCTAATGGCATATCCCTAAATGCAGAAACAAAAATGGCTTTCGGTAATGTTCTAGGATTTGTTGAAACAGCATAGGGCAATTGATTGATATAACCAAACAACCCAGCAGCCAAAATAATCTCAATAACTTCCTGTGAAGAGAGTTGGCAAACGTCTTTCTTTCCAAAGTCTAAGAACTCCTGTTCTTGGTCTGCTTCAATCTTTATATACAAAATCTTACGCCGGTCACCTCTAACAATTTCCTTGATTACACCACTTATTGGAGAAGAAAAAGTTACTTCTTCATATTGTTTGTTAATAAAAAGTGCGTCACCTGCTTTGACACGGTCACTCTCCCGGACAACCATTTTGGGTACAACGCCAACAAAATCATCTGGGACAATAGCGTAAATACGACTTTTAACCATTTCTGATTTTACTTCTTTTGATCTTCCTTTTAAATGGATGTCTAAGCCTTTGTGCAACTTAATTACATTTTGCATGGAATATTTTAATTAAATTTAGTAACGAAAGAGATTTTATCGATGTTTTTAACATATTTATTATGTAGGCAAATTTAATAACTTTTAGTCAATCCTTAAAGAATTTTGTGTCATTTATTCTATTTGACATGAAAAATGATGTAATTTTGCAAAGTTATTTATTGCGATTGGTTCTGAAGAAGTTAAAAATTATACTCAATATTTTTATTTGGAGTGTTGTAGGATTATATCTCACGATAGTTATTCTATTACACCTTTCTGTCATACAATCAAAATGCGGTCAATATGTTGGTAATCTACTCTCTCATAAATTCGGAACAGAGGTTCGTGTTGATTGTGTAAACTTGGGATTTTTAAACCGAATCATTGTCGATGGAATCAACATGCGTGACCAACAGGGTAAAGACATGCTTCATGCCTCTCGCCTCTCGGTAAAATTGGATTTTTTAGCATTGTCACAGGGAAATATTTCAATTACTTCAGCACAGCTGTTTGGCTTGAATGCCCAACTCTATCAGAAGAACAAACAGTCAAAATCAAACTTCCAATTTGTACTTGATTCCTTGGCATCGAAAGATTCGACTAAACAATCAGCATCTATCAAAATCCATTCCATTGTCTTAAGAAATGGATCGGTGGCCTTCGACCGCTGGGATATGCCAACAACTAAAAAGCTATCATTGAACCACCTAAAGATCACAGGATTAAGTTCGCACATTATCTTCAATGAAATATCGAAAGATTCTCTTAATATTAATGTCAAGAATTTAAGTTTTCATGAAAAAAGCGGCTTAACGATAAAAGCTTTTTCTGCCAAATTCATCAGCAGCTCTAATGAAGCACAACTGGTTTCATTTCATCTTGACTTGCCTCATTCGAAGATTACAATTAATAATGGAATCGCAAGATATCTGATCAAAAACAATAAACTTCAGAAAAAAACGCTCTCTTTCAGTGGACAAATTGACAATTCATTCATAAAGTTTTCGGACTTGTCTTTTTTGGATCCGCATTTGGAAAAGTTCAGTACTTCACTAACCATACAAAGTTCATTCATTGGGTCAAGCTCTTCAATAGAATTAAAATCGCTGAAGCTACAGGCTGACAAAGAATTGGAATTAATTGGAAAAGGAAAAATCTCGAATTTTTTGTCAACACCTCAATGGCAAGCAAATATCAGTCATTTGAAAGTGTATCAAGCTGCGGTCAAGCATTACATTCTACCTCCGAATTCTACTTCGCCACTATCCAGAACCGGGAATATAGAGTATGTGGGGAAAGCTGCGGGGAAAGGGGAAAATATAAACATAGACGGTGTGGTTCATACCGAAGACGGGCAAATACAATTAACTGTTAGCAAAAATAACGACAATTATAAGGGTAATATCAGCACATCTGATTTTGATATTGCCCGCTTCTTAGGTCAAAAAAAACTCGGTAAATTTGCCGCCCAAGTCGAATTATCTTATCAAAAGACGACTAATCGTGGCCATTCATT
The DNA here is from genome assembly GCA_937874345.1 of uncultured Prevotella sp. Lineage (GTDB taxonomy): Bacteria > Bacteroidota > Bacteroidia > Bacteroidales > Bacteroidaceae > Prevotella. The sequence continues at coordinate 4,427 of CALNBT010000115.1, read as the reverse complement.
TGTTGTAAAGGGCACCATTCCTTTTTTTGCTTACAATAACTATTCATATAAAAACATCCAGTTGAATGGGTCAGGAATACTGAATTCTTCTTTCAAACTAGCCCAATTGAAAGGATTGGCTGCCGTGGATGATCCTAATGGAAGTCTTAAAATTCAAGGAGAGTTGGCAAAGTCAAAGGGGCAATATATCGCAGATATCGTTACGGAAGTCCATAGGGTCAATCTTTCGCTTTTGAATCTTTCACATCAATGGAACAATAGAATAATCAGCTTTGATGCTCATTCAAAAATTTCAGGAAAACAGTTGAATTCGGCTGTTGGTAAAATTGAATTGCAAAATCTTCTGATCAATGATCCAATGGGTGATTACGGCTTGTCAAATCTTCAAGTTTTAGCTGGGTTTGATAAAAAGAACGAACATTTTGTTTCACTTAACACTGACTTCGGAAAAGCCTTGGTTGTCGGTCAATTCGATTACACCTCGCTTGTTCAAGTTATCAAAAACGTTATTTTGGACAAGCTTCCAAGCGTTCAAAACCTTATTTCTATACATAAAGAAGGGCCTCACTCAACTAATTTTCGGTTGTATGCTGAGCTTAAAAACAGTGATTGGGCAAATTTCTTTCTCAATATCCCATTCTCACTTCAGCAACCCTTACTGTTAAGTGGTTCGGTTAGTGGCATTGACAACCAACTAAACATCAATGTCCAAGCACCCGAATTTACCTATCAGGGTAACCAATTCAAAGATACTTATATACATTTGTTGACACCAAACGACACCTTAGTGCTAGATGCACAAACAAGAAGATACAGTCAGCACAACGACAAATGGTTCTTAAATGTAAAGGGAAAGGCTGCCCATGATGAGTTACAAAGCTCTTTGTCTTTCAGTGATCTCAATAGTCAGCCGCTCTCTGGCACCATCAATACGCTAACCACCTTTTATAAAAGAGGAAATGGGGAAGGCGCCGCCCACATCGTTGTGAAACCTTCACAAATAGTTGTCAAGGATAGTACTTGGGTAATTGATCCATCTGATGTTGAGTACAGTAAGAAATACTTATCGGTCAATCATTTTAATATCCATCATGACGACCAGCATGTGAATGTTTCGGGCATTGCTTCAATGAACCCTACGGACAGTCTCGTGGCCGACCTTAAGAATATTGATGTTGGTTATGTTCTGAACTTATTGAACTTCCATGCGGTTGAATTTGATGGCCTTTTATCAGGACAGGCCCATCTTTCAGGATTGTTTGGGAAAATTCATGGACATGCTGATGTCTCTGTCAACCATTTCTTGTTTCAGACGGGACGGATGGGTGTCTTGGATGCAAACGTAAGATGGAATGAGAATCTGAATCAAATTGACATCAAAGCCATAGCGAATGATGAGGCCAAGAAGACATATATCGACGGCTACGTTTCTCCTGCAAAGAACTATCTTGATCTGAACATTGAGGCCAATCATACGCGTCTTGAATTTGTCAAAGGATTCTTAAACACGATTACGCAAAATGTCGATGCGGAAGGTACAGGAGCTATTCGGTTATTTGGTGATTTGAAGCAACTTAATTTGACAGGTCAGGTAGTGGCCAGTGGAAAGATGGATATTACCAGTCTAAACACCACCTATTCAATGAGAAACGATACCATTCGTTTCATCCCCAATCAAATTATCTTTTCCAAGGATACGGTCTATGATCGTAACGGTAATATCGGTGTTCTTGATGGTGAGTTGGATCATCAATATTTGAAAGATTTAACTTTCAATATAAATATTCAGGCCCAGAATCTTCTCGCCTATGACACTCATACTTTTGGAGAAAACACTTTCTATGGAACTGTTTACGCTACTGGCAATTGTGGGATTGTAGGAAAATCTGGTGAAACAACCATCACCGTGAATGCTACACCTCAAAAAGGTTCACAATTAGTTTATAATGTGGGAGGACAGGGTCCTGTTGATAAGCAGAATTTTATCAAATGGATATCCAAAAGCGATAGTATTTCTTTAAACAACACATCACAAAATGAATCAAACATCACGGCACAAGATAATATCCTTCCAGGAATTCCAAGTGATCTACATTTAAATTTTCTCATCAACTGCACACCTAATGCTGCCATTAAACTGTTGATGGATAATCAGACCGGCGACTTTATCGAACTTCATGGTGATGGTGTGATTAGGGCATCCTATTATAATAAAGGCGCTTTTGATATGTTTGGAAACTATGTTGTTGATCACGGCAACTATCAATTAACCATTCAGAATGTCATCAAAAAAGATTTCCAGTTCCAAAAAGGAGGAACAATTGCCTTTGGTGGCGATCCGTTTGATGCAGCCTTGAACCTAAAGGCGCTTTATATGGTCAATGGGGTTAGTTTAGCCGATTTGAATATTGGTAAATCCTTTACGAGCAATAACGTTCGTGTTGACTGTCTGATGAATATTACCGGGACGCCAAGTTCACCAAAAGTTGATTTTAGCCTTGACTTGCCTAGTGTTAACAATGATGCCAAGCAAATGGTTTATAGTTTGATGAATAGTGAGGAAGAGATGAACCAACAGGTATTGTACCTGTTGGCCGTTGGTCGGTTCTACTCGCAGTCAACCAATAATAATGGATTAGAAAGTTCTTCTCAGCGCAATCAGGCAAATCTTGCCATGCAAAGTATTTTGAGTGGAACGCTTAGTCAGCAAATCAACAATGTGCTCAGTTCGGTTGTGAATAATTCAAATTGGAATTTTGGAGCGAACATCTCTACCGGTACAGAGGGATTTTACAATGCCGAATATGAAGGTTTGCTTAGTGGAAAATTATTGAATAACCGTCTCTTGATAGATGGACAATTTGGTTATCGTGACAAAGCCAATGCTACAACGAGCTTCATTGGAGATTTTGATATTAAGTATTTGCTTTACCCAAATGGCAATTTGGCTATCAGAGTGTATAACCAAACCAACGATAGATATTTTACACGCAATAGTTTGACAACTCAAGGCATTGGTTTAATTATTCAGAAAGATTTTAATGGCTTAAGAGATCTGTTTGGTCAACGAAGAAGCAAGAAAGTATCAAAGTAACAATTGTGTTGATACTTTACCTAGGCTATGTGTCTTCTCTATTTCTTGTTAAATTGTACTCAACGACAAAGTCATTGAGATTGATATACAATCTCAATGACTTTGCTGTTCGATATTGCTAATATTGATTGACGATATTACTGTATTTAGAAATCGTTCAATCCACATCAAAAAAATGTAAAGTTTATTTGTTCATTTCGCGACTCATACAGTCATTACAAATACCTTTATAATAAACCTGTATTTCATCAACGATTTTTCCGTTCATCATCTTTGGCTTTGACAAATAAGGAACCTCTTCTTCATGCATATCAACGACTTTACCGCATGATTTACAATAGAAGTGAGCATGCGGATTTGTGTTGCCGTCATAACAAACATGATGATCATCTATCGTAATCATCTGAGCCGCATTATGTTCTGAAAAAAGTCTCAAAGTATTGTATACGGTGGTACGGCTAAGTGTAGGGATTTTTTTAGTCAGATCCTGAAACACCTCATCAACAGTAGGATGCGTAAAGTGAGACATCAAATATTGCATGATGGCCAAACGTTGGGCTGATGGATGAACTCCTTTTTCAATTAGTTTAATATAAGCGTCTTGTTCTTTCATAAAAATAAATTTCTTTCTTAATATTCATATCAATAATCAGAATGCGCAATAATAAATGAAACAACCTTGGAGTCTATAAGATTATTATCAAAACCACAACTTATTCTATTTTTTTCAATCTTTCTTAAGTTCGTAAAAACTTTAAATATCACAGGGCGTTAAATTATCCCAATGCACAATCAATTATTTGTTGAATCTAAATATTTGTGTCAAAGATACAAATTTTGAAATAATTATAATAGCAAATTATAAAAAAAAATGATAAAACGCAATTGTTTTATCATTTTTTTGCATATTTACAGCAGGATAACATTAATTCGCGAATAATAATACCTCATTTTTGTCAACGAGCTGCTGCTCTCCTGTCTCCATATTTTTCAATGTGATGCCATTTTGATCCATTTCGTTCTTTCCTGCTAATGCCACCCATTTAATTTGTTTCGCATTGGCATAATTCATCTGTTTTTTCATCTTTGTTGCATCAGGATAAATCTCGGCTTTGACCCCTTTTGATCTTAAATGACTCAAAATAGGAAGACAATAATTTGTTTCTTGTTCTCCAAAGTTAATGAATAGGATTTGTGTTGTGGAATTGGTCGCCGCGGGATAAAGTTCTAAAGTGTTGAGTACATCATAAATACGGTCTGCCCCAAAAGAGATCCCCACTCCACTAAGTCCTGGCATCCCAAAGATTCCTGTCAAGTTATCATATCGTCCGCC
>CALNBT010000114.1 GCA_937874345.1 uncultured Prevotella sp. | reverse complement strand
GGGTACCATATCCATTGGGCCACCATAGATTCATACGTTGGTTTTTCAGCATGCTAAATTTGGCAGGATCGAATGCCACCTCTTGCAGACTTGATGCCGGTATCGTTGCTGTCTGCTCGAATCGCAAGTTGCCAATCCATCCTCGTAATACCCCTGTTACCGCATGATTTTCATGATTTCTCAAGACAACCGAGGGCTGCATGGTGGCCAATGTGTCGGCACTGAGATGAGATGTCAAGAGAGGATCTTGTACACTGACACTTCCTTTGGCACACAGATACACGTCGTTCCAAATTCCGATATCACGGCCACGAATAGTAGAAATCCAATCCCAGCCGATGGTTGCATGGAACGTTGGGTTGTCGTAGCCCAGAATACCGCCATTGAAGTCGGTATTCAGTTCGTTCTTTTCCTTGACAGCGCCAGGGTGTTCTGTCCGGATGATTTCAACAGCCAGCACATTTTTTCCGGCTTTCAACAGATCACTGACATCCACCTGACTGCGTATAAAGGCACCTTCCATGCGATCTATCTTCACACCATTGAGGAAAATATTTGCCTTCCAGTTGATTCCGTCAAAGTTAAGCAGTACATGTTGTCCCAACATACTTTGCGGTACGCTAAATTCATTGCGGTACCAAAAGTTTGAATTGAAGAACGATTCAGAAACAAAGAATAAATTATGTCCCTCGTTAGGATTAGCGATGGCACCTATATTGACATAACTCGACAACACCGTTGCAGGAACAGTAGCCACCACCCACTTGCTGTCGTCAAATCCCTGAAGGGCTATCTGCTCACCGGTTGCCTGCACCTCTGAAGCACGTTGCAGTCGCCAGTTGCCTCCATTTAACGAAAGACATCCATCAACAGGACCGACAAGAGACTTCTGTCTAGGTACTAATCCACCTCGTCCCATCACTTCGATCTCGCTTAACACGTAGGGTTGTTTGTTTAACGATTTAGACATCAACACACGAACATATCGTCCACTTGCCTGGCAAGCTATTTCCTCAATATTCTTTTTACTGTTCGTAAGCGCGCCAATAGCATGCCATGTCTTGCTGTCATCAGAGACTTCTACCTGACCTTCAATGGCCTTGTTAACCCAACACAGTCGAACCTTGTCGAAAGAAGCTCTTGCTCCGAGATCAACAGATACCCATTCGTTACCAGCAGTGGCACTCATCCACGCACTTCTAAAGTCGATGGATGGCAGAATATCTGAAACCCGCTGGTTGTTTTGATAAAACTTCAGTTCGGTAATGGTCCAATGGGCAGCTCCATCCATATCCAATGCCAAGCGTAAGTTTCGCAATGGACGATTTGCATTGTTTAAGTTGAAGGTCAACTCCAGCTTTCTTGTCGGGAGTAAATCACCACCCGTATCCTTATTCGGGTCGCTGTGAGCCTTGTATGTCGAAGCCTCTCCCGGCAACGATGCACCTTTGTATTCGCTCAAAACCACCCATTTACCCTTGCCATCTTGGGCAAGCAGTCGAATAGAGTAGCCTTTTTGGGCTTCAGCTTCACGATAGGCAACTGTGGCAAACAGTTTGACCTGGTTGGCTTGAACAGCCATTCCATTCCAATTATATTCTAAAAATGCATGACTCCCCATCACGATGTTGCGCGAATATTCGCCTCCATCAATCGCCCATTCGCGTTCGCGTTGTGGCAAAAGCCCATTGTTCGTCGTCACTGAGAGAAATGCTGGCATTTGCGAAGTTACAATACCATCGGTAACCAATTGAGCTGTCAGATTATAATCGTAAGATGAAGAATGATAAGCTTTTCGATGCAAGGCTACGTTGCGATAAGTGTTATCGGGTACGAGAGTGGGTGAAAAATTTTCCTGAGGATTACCTGGATAAATACCGATACCGCGAGTATAATCGCCTGCCATTGTAGGCATAGCAAGTAGTAAAGACGAAACGACAAAAACAATACGTTTAAGTTTTCCTATCATGAGATATATGATGTTAGTGTTTGATATCAAGAGAAATAGCTACAGAAGAACTTTGTTTGACAAAGTTAAGCAAATAGTTTGAGATAACTCGGTATTTATTTTGATAATTACTGCGATTGTTCTATTTTTGCAACTGCCTAACACTAACCTCTTTGCAGACAGGCATGCAGCTATCGGTCCCTTCTGTACCTTGATACAAAAAAAATGAATGTTCCACCGAAGTAACCATTCAAATGGCGTACTTCTGTTTCAAACAGATGCGTTCTGAAGTCTATAGGACATTATTTTATCCTGCTGAGGAAAGAGGGGCTAATTGATTTGCAAAACCATTGATATCGAATAACAAAACCATTGATATCGGGCCACAATATCGATGGTTTTGTCTTCAACAACATTGATGAGCAATCACAGCCCCTGAAAAGCGCTTTATCAAATGTCGAGAATTGCTTTGAACACGAACTGTTATCCTACCAAACTTACGTTAAATCAACAAACTATCATGAAACAAACCAATCATCATGAAACAAAAATATTATTCATTTTTTATCCTTTTTCTTTGTCTCATTTCACCTTTGAGCCTTATCGCTGGCGAA
>CALNBT010000113.1 GCA_937874345.1 uncultured Prevotella sp. | reverse complement strand
CAATTATGGGCTTTCAACCGTGACTGTTTTGTGGAAATAGCATACAGCACCTGTGTGATACCGTGCGATATATTGTCTTTGACGACATAACGAACAAAGAGCGAGGTGATGTAAATGCCGATAACGGGAAAGACAAGATAGAGCCAGTTATAACTGTCCGTATTAAATCCGGCAATCAACAGTTCTTCAATCTGTTTGATGATCCAATGTAAACCGAATGCAGCAATTGAAGCAAAAACACCAATGAAAAACGCCAATATAATGGTCATTTGACGATCAGTCAAATGATTTTGTCTCCATTCAAAAAATTGATTGGCTTGTTTTCTTATTCGCTCCATCTTTTCACGGCAAGGCTTACGCCTCTATCCAACATAATTTTGAAAATTCATCATCCTAGAGATTCATCATATTGTCGACACGGTCTCTTTCGGTTCAAAGAAAAAATCTTTTTATTTCCTAATAATAGTCACTTCACCATCTTCTTTTAGCTTGATGATGCTGCTTGGTGTATGTGGCTTGTGTTCTTGACGTCGGCTCCAGCAGACATAATCAACACTGTCTAGTAGCTCCTGACTAATATCTGAATAATTGGATGCAGGTGGCTCTCCACTGATATTGGCACTTGTGCTCACCAGCGCCTTTTGGAATCTGAAACACAACTCTTGTGAAAAGGGTTCTTTGGTAATTCTCAAGGCAATGCTTCCATCTTCGGCAATGAGGTTAGGAGCCAGATTGATAGCACCATCCAAAATGATGGTAGTCGGCTTCATAGCAGCATCAATGATGTCCCAAGCGACATTAGGAACCTTTTTGACATACCTTTGGAGCCTTGCATCAGAGTCGACCAGACAGATGAGTGCCTTGGAATCATCCCGTTTCTTGATTTTATATACTTTTGCTACAGCATCAGCATTTGTTGCATCACAGCCGATACCCCAAACGGTATCTGTAGGGTAAAGTATGACTCCACCTTTCTTCAACACCTCAACGGCATTCTTGATATCTTCTGCTTGATTCATACCTAACGTTTAATTTTTTATAGATTCATCCTATCAAACAATCTTTCATATGATGCTTGATTTTGCAAAGATAATCACATTTTTGGTTTTGACAAAAGATGTCTTCATAAAGTGTGCATCGCGCGTTTCTTGTCAATGTCTCTTACGCCATTCAAGAAGTCCTTGGCTGACATTCGCTTTTTACCAGCCAATTGGAGTTCTGTGATGTTAAGCCATTCGTCGGATGTCGAGATCAGCAACGTACCATTTTCTATTTTGATGCACCCTGGTTCTTTATCTGTCTTCAAGCCCGTTTTCTGCGACTTGTAAATCTTCAATATCTGAGCGTTGGTCGCATCAGAAGTTTCACTATCTATCAATGTTGTCCAGGCAGCAGGATAGGGGCTTAGCCCTCTAATCAGATCATAGACCTTTTTAGCCGGTTGGTTCCAGTTGATATCTCCAGTTTCTTTGAAGATCTTCGGAGCAGAATGCAATGTTTTTGGGTCTACAGTTAATTGATCTTGTGGGATGGATGCTATTTCACCATTTCCCGCTATCAGCTGATCGATTGTCTCTACACAAACCTCAGCCCCAAGAACCATCAACCGGTCATAGACATATTCAACATCTGCATCATCAGGAATTGGCAATTCTTTTTGCATAATCATCCTTCCAGTATCAATGTTCTGGTCTAAAAAGAAGGTAGTGACACCTGTCTTTGTCTCTCCGTTGATAACAGCCCAGTTAATAGGTGCTGCACCTCGATATTGAGGTAGCAGTGCGGCATGAACGTTGAAGGTTCCCAATCGCGGCATGGACCAGACTATTTCTGGCAACATCCTGAAAGCAACGACAACCTGAAGATCGGCATGATAGCTTGCCAGTGTGTTAATAAAAGCCGGGTCTTTCATCTTTACAGGTTGTAAGACTGGCAGTCCCTTCCTCAGGGCATATTCTTTTACATCAGATGGTTGCAGGGTGTCCTGGTGGCGTCCCACCGCTTTATCGGGCTGGGTGACAACTGCCACCACATGATAGCCTTGTTCAACGAGTACTTTGAGTGATTCAACGGCAAATTCTGGTGTACCCATGAAAACGATTCTTAGATTCTCTTTTGTTATCTGTTTCATTGAACGTATATCTGGTTATTTTGAATAATCGACTAATATGAATTCTTCCAAATTCTAACATGTTTCCTTCATTCGAAAAGCTAATTCTTTTTCAACAAACCAAGGTAAGTGTGTGTCACGAGAAGCACGCGTCAGATGTACTAGTCTTTACTGTTACCATCTTTGTCTATATTTATGCAAAGATAGAAAAATCACGCGTAATCTGTTTCAATATGTATTTTTATTTAAGCGTCAAGGATGTTTTTGTGGTTGATGAGCATCCTCATTCTTCTGATTGAAGATTGTTATTTGACTGCTCCATTAAGGGATAATGAACCAGCTTGTTGCTTATTTTTATCTCTTTTTAGATTTTAGTTGTTCTCGTGTATGTGAAGATTCGGGGTCATTTTTATTTCAATTTGTTATCCTCGCGATAAAATCTTCTTGAATTTCTATCAAGCTCTATGGGGTGTTCGAGCTCAATTGCAGGTCTAAATTGAAACACATCAATTATACCTTTCTTTGTAAACAAAAGACAAAAACGAGTAATAAAGTCAATAAAAATAATTATCTTTGCAAGCCATCAAAACTTTGAAAGAATTGCTCTGCGGGTGAATTTTTTAACCCTTCGGTGGAGAATATTTTAGAGAGGTGTATTCTGGTTCTTTGTTTTTAAAAGACAAGGAGAAGACATACCATCCTCTGTCCTTCTCTTTAGAGCAATAGTATTTCGTTTTTGGCATGTCCTCGATGTGAAGATTGTTTTTCACGTTTAGGGAACTGTATGAGTGTGTTATCTATTTTAAAAATTGTTTTTATTGATATTATCTCCTTCGATTTCTTCGCCGAGAAGTGTTAAGATTTTATTAGTTTTCAATTAATGTCGAATCAAATTCATTACGATTATCTGATTGTCGGTGCTGGTCTATTTGGATCTATGTACGCATATCTTGCTACTAGGCAAGGAAAGCGTTGTCTGGTTATAGACAAACGCCCACAATTAGGGGGTAATTTGTATTGTGAAGAAACGGAGAATATTCATGTACATACTTACGGTCCACACATTTTCCATACGTCTAATAAAAGAGTTTGGGATTTTGTAAACTCATTAGTACCCTTCAATCGTTTTACCAATTCACCACTTGCCTGTTATAAAGATAAATTTTACAATTTACCCTTCAACATGAATACATTCTACCAGATGTGGGGTGTAACGACCCCTGCTCAGGCAGAATCCAAATTGAATGAACAACGTGCAAAAGCGTTGCAAAAGATGAAGGATAATGGAATAACCGAACCAAGAAATTTGGAAGAACAAGCGTTGACGTTAGTAGGTGAAGATATTTATAACACGCTCATTAAAGGATATACCGAAAAGCAATGGGGGCGTTGCTGTACCGAGTTACCATCATTCATTATCAAAAGACTACCGGTTAGACTTGTCTACGACAATAATTATTTTGATGACGAGTATCAAGGTATACCCAAAGGCGGATACAATAAGCTGATAGATGAATTGCTAAAAGGGGTTGAAAATATCATAAACATAAACTTCTTTCAGCTTCATGGCGAATGGAAGGATGATGGAAAATATCATTTTCAATATCCTGCAGACTATTCAAAAAGTACATCGAACAAAGTCGGAGAGTGTTCGGCGTCTCATATTGTTTATACTGGAAAGATTGATGAGTTCTTTGATTACTGTTATGGTCCTTTGGAATATCGTACGGTTCATTTTGAAGTAGAAACATTACCAATGTCGAATTTTCAGGGTAACGCTGTTGTCAATTATACTGATTCCGAGATACCTTATACTCGTATTATCGAGCACAAGCATTTTGAAATGTTTGGTCAGTCAATTGATAAATGTGCGAAAACGGTTATCTCAAAAGAATATTCTACTGAGTGGAAGTCAGGAATGGAACCCTATTACCCCGTTAACAATCTAAAGAATAATACTTTATATTTAAAATATAAACATTTAGCCGATAAATACAATAAAGATCTGTCATCTAACATTTCTGATAAGGGGAAGGATGATGCTTGCATTTTTGGTGGGCGTCTGGCTGAATACAAATATTATGATATGGCGCCTATTGTAGAAAAGGTCTTAAGAATGTTTGATTAGCATAATAAAAGTTGGACACTTCCGACCTAAATTTTTTCTTTTACAAACTGTTCATCTGTTATCACGATACATTGTCTTTATTTGAAATAAAATCATTCACATATGGAAACTAAAAAAGTTGCATTAATCACAGGGATTACTGGGCAGGATGGTAGTTATCTTGCAGAGTTTTTGATAGATAAAGGTTATGAGGTTCATGGATTGATCCGTCGAAGCTCGTCATTTAATACGGGTCGAATTGAGCATCTTTATCTGGACGAGTGGGTTCGGGACATGAAGAGGCACCGCTTGGTTGAACTGCATTGGGCAGATATGACTGATTCTTCTTCACTCATCCGCGTGATCGGCGAGATTCAACCAACAGAAATTTACAACTTGGCTGCTCAAAGTCATGTGAAGGTAAGTTTCGATGTTCCTGAATATACTGCAGAGACTGATGCTGTTGGCGTATTACGTTTGTTGGAGGCCGTACGTATCTGCGGATTGGAACACAGCTGCAAGATTTATCAGGCGAGTACATCTGAACTGTATGGGTTAGTCCAAGAAGTGCCCCAGAAAGAAACTACCCCCTTTCATCCTCGTTCACCATATTCTGTTGCTAAATTGTATGCCTATTGGATTATGGTGAATTATCGTGAGAGTTATGGCATGTTCTGTTGCAATGGTATTCTATTCAATCATGAAAGTGAGCGAAGAGGTGAAAACTTCGTTACTCGTAAGATAACCCTTGCTGTTGCACGTATTGTCAACGGCCTTCAGGATAAATTGTATTTAGGAAACCTTGATGCCTTGCGCGATTGGGGATATGCGAAAGATTACATTGAATGCATGTGGTTGATCTTGCAACAAGATAAGCCGGATAACTATGTTATTGCCACAGGCGAATATCATAAGGTACGCGAATTTGCCCAGTTGGCTTTCCATCATGCAGGCATCGAACTCGAATGGATAGGGAAGGGCCTTGATGAAAAAGGTGTCGATAAGGCTACAGGTAAGGTGTTGATAGAGGTTGATCCTAAATATTTCCGTCCTGCCGAAGTGGAACAGTTGTTGGGAGACCCTACCAAAGCACGCGAAGAATTAGGATGGAATCCACGCAAGACGAGCTTCGAAGACCTTGTCAAGATTATGGTCGAACACGACTTGAACAATGTGAAGAAGATCCATTTAAAAGCTGGGATGTAAAAGTTTCATGCAGCGTAAGCTCTTCTTGCACATTTCTGCATCATTAACTAAAAAGAATCATGAGTTTAGAAAAAAAATCTAAGATATACATTGCCGGCCACCGAGGCTTGGTTGGTTCTGCCATTTGGAATAACCTGGAACAACGTGGCTATCACAACCTGATTGGACGAACTCATAATGAGCTAGACCTAACCAACCAGCAAGCTGTAGACGAGTTCTTTTCACATGAACGACCCGAAGCTGTCGTTCTAGCTGCCGCTTTTGTTGGCGGTATCATGGCCAACAGCCTCTATCGTGCAGACTTTATCATGCAGAACATGATCATGCAATGCAATGTGATTTCGAGTGCATATAAATATCAAGTAAAGAAACTCCTTTTTCTCGGTTCAACCTGTATCTATCCCAAGAAGGCACCACAGCCAATGAAAGAAGATTCACTTCTCACATCTCCCTTGGAATATACCAATGAGGAGTATGCCATTGCCAAGATTGCCGGATTGAAGATGTGCGAGAGTTATAACCTGCAATATGGTACTGATTATATAGCCGTGATGCCTACCAATCTGTATGGTCCAAATGACAACTTCCATTTAGAGAACAGTCATGTCATGCCAGCCATGATGCGTAAGATTTACTTGGCAAAGCTGATTCATGAAGATGCTTGGGATGCCATCCGGGTAGATATGAACAAACGCCCAATCAATCCAGTAACTAAACTTGCTGCCGAAATTGGTGTAGACAATGTTGACGGCAATTGCCCAAAAGAAAGGATATTAAAGGCTTTAGCTTTCTATGGCATTGAGGACAATCAAGTAACCTTATGGGGTAATGGTAGTCCATTTCGAGAATTTCTTTGGAGTGAAGACATGGCAGATGCTTCCGTACATATCTTGTTGAATGTGGATTTCAAAGACATCATCGGCATCGACAAATACTCTAGTGTGTTCTACGGTGTCAAATCTGATGGTGAAGTAAATCGCAATAATAGTGAAGGACGTGGTGGAGCATTACCTGAATTGGGTGAGATTCGTAATTGCCATATCAATATCGGAACCGG
>CALNBT010000112.1 GCA_937874345.1 uncultured Prevotella sp. | reverse complement strand
TTTTCCTACTGAGCCCAATTTAAATTGCTAAAAAATAGAGATTGTCTAATAATAAAAAATCATAACCGGACAAAGTCTAGTTATGATTAAATATTAAAGAGGTACCTGGCAGAGTCGAACTGCCCTACACGGTTTTGCAGACCGTTACCTAACCGATCGGCCAAGGTACCATTTCTTATTTTGCGAGTGCAAAGTTAGATTAAATATTTTGTATTGCCAAATATTTAGTCTACTTTTTATGATAACAAGTTGGCCTTACTTTCCCAAATACTTTTTGTTTCATTAATTGATCATGGATGGTACAACCAGAGCAGCCATAACATTTGTCTTGTTGATGGCGAAATATCTCATACAACTTTTTTCCAGCATAACTCAATGATGCGAGAACAATAATACTGATAATAATGTATTGAATAAGCATGAGAAATGTTTCTTTAAAACAATAACTTTATGAAGTTGATAATATAATGAAGCGCAAGTTTCTCCGAGAAATCAGTATATTCTTCACGGAAAATAACTTACGTTTCATTGTTTATGATTAAAGTAAGATACGAATAAAGTTCTTACTCTGTCTTTTCTCTTTTTATTAATATGCGAAAAGCGGATAATTCTTCATCGTTGCATTAACCTTCTCACGTACGCTTGAGATTACTCGCTCGTCTTCAGGTGCATTGAGAACTTCTTCTATCAGATCTGCCACCAACAACATAAGGTCTTCTTTTGCTCCACGAGTAGTCAGTGCTGCTGTTCCTAAACGAATACCGCTTGTCAGAAAAGCAGAACGGGTATCAAATGGGACCATGTTTTTGTTTGCAGTAAGGTCGGCAGCAACAAGAGCATTTTCCGCAACTTTACCCGTCAAATCAGGATATTTCGAGCGTAAATCAACCAACATCGAATGATTGTCAGTTCCACCGCTAACAATAGAAAAGCCTTTTTCAATCAATGAATCAGCTAATACTGCGGCATTCTTTTTAACCTGCAGCGCATAATTTTTCCAAGAAGGCTGCAAGTTCTCATAGAATCCTACTGCCTTGGCTGCTATGACATGTTCCAACGGTCCACCTTGAGTTCCTGGGAAAACCGCACTATTGATAAGCTGAGACATCATTTTCAGTTCGCCCTTCTTATTTGTTTGTCCCCAAGGATTTTCAAAATCTTTTCCCATTAGAATGATTCCGCCTCTTGGACCGCGAAGGGTTTTATGGGTTGTACTGGTAACAATGTGTGCGTATTTGAGAGGATTGTCCAGTAATCCAGCGGCGATCAATCCAGCAGGGTGTGCCATATCAATCATTAAGAGCGCGCCAACCTCATCAGCAATCTTACGCATACGTGCATAATCCCATTCACGGCTATAAGCAGATCCACCCCCAACTATCAGTTTGGGATGATTCTCCAAAGCTAGACGCTCCATCTCGTCATAGTCTACTCGGCCTGTTTCTTTATTCAAATCATAGCCGATGGGATTATAGAGAATTCCAGATGTATTGACTTTACTTCCATGTGAAAGATGACCTCCATGGTCCAAGTTGAGTCCCAAAAATGTATCCCCAGGTTTCATCACTGCAAGAAATACAGCAGCGTTGGCTTGAGCTCCTGAATGTGGCTGCACATTTGCAAATTCTGCTCCAAAAAGCTTCTTAACTCTTTCTATAGCCAAGTTCTCAACGATGTCTACGAACTGGCAACCACCATAATAACGTTTGCCAGGGAGGCCCTCAGCATACTTATTTGTAAGATACGAACCCATTGCGTTCATTACCTCATCACTGACAAAATTTTCTGAAGCAATGAGCTCCATTCCTTTCAATTGTCGCTGATGTTCTTTCTCAATCAGACTGAAAATTTCCAAGTCTTTTTCCATATAAATGAATAATTTATTAATTGAATAGTAAATAATTAGTTTTCTGATAAAAATATTTGAATGTCAACTCCATATAAGTATTCTTCGACTTGCTTTTCTTTAGCACAATTCTACTTTAGACATCTCTTGCTCTTTATCACAGTAATGACACTTTAAAATACCGCGTTCTTTATCAACAACATGAAAAACTGTTTCCATCGGCTCATTATTTGTAATGCATTTTGGATTATTACATTTTACGATGCCTCTCAATTCATCAGGTGTTTCAACGGTTTTCTTTTCTACAACTTCATATTCTTTAATGATATTCAGCACAATTTTTGGAGCTATAACAGATAGTCTGCTAATTTCTTCATTGGAGAAATATTTGTTTGAGACCTTGACAATACCTTTTTTGCCAATTTTATTTGAGATGAAGTTATTACCTACCGTAACAGGAGTCTTCAAATCTTCAAGCCCTAATAGTCTAACAACCAGATAAGTTTTGTCTGCAGGAATATGATCAATCACTGTGCCGTTTTCAATTGCGGCAACTAACCGTTCTTTTTTATTCATGATAAATGTTTTTGATCGTCGATGATTGTTTTATCTTTCTGGATATCTTCAAGTGTGATTCCCAAACAATGACAGAAAATCGCTTCTCTTGCATAAAGACCATTTTGTGCCTGTTGAATATAATAAGCATGAGGATTGTCGTCGACATCGTAAGAAATCTCATTTATTCTTGGCAAAGGATGAAGAATTTTCATATTTTCTTTAACGTTTTTCAGCATATCATTTTTTAAGATATAGATATTCTTTACGCGCTCATATTCCATCAAATCAGAGAACCTTTCCTTCTGAACGCGTGTCATGTATAGGATATCTGCATCTAAAAACATTTTTTCATGAAAGGCAGTATGTTCTTGATATTGGATATGATGTTCTTGACAGTACATCTTATATTCCATTGGCATAGAAAGCTCCTTTGGAGCCACAAAGTGGAATGTTGGATTAAAATGGCGCATTGCCATAATCAATGAATGTACAGTTCTTCCATATTTTAAATCTCCAACAAGATAAATGTTGAGATTATCCAATGTCTTTTGGGTCTTATAGATAGAATATAAATCAAGTAAACATTGTGATGGATGCATATGAGATCCATCTCCCGCATTTACGATTGGAACAGGAGCTATTTCACATGCGTATTGTGCTGCACCTTCTATGTGATGTCTCATCACGATGATGTCTGCATAGTTGGATACCATTAGAAGGGTATCTTTGAGCGTTTCACCTTTCGATACACTTGAGTCCTTGGCATCAGAAAAGCCTATTACATTTGCCCCTAAACGATTAGCGGCAGTTTCAAAGCTGAGTCTAGTTCTTGTTGAAGGTTCGAAGAAAAGTGTAGCAACAACTTTTCCTTTTAGCAACTCTCTATTTGGATGCCGCTCAAACTGTTCAGTCATCCTTAGCAGATACAATATCTCCTCCCTTGAAAGTTCGGCAATGGTAACAAAATGATGTTTCTCCATTTTCTATTTTTGATTTGATGATAGGAATTGTGTGCTAAGTTACTTATAAATTTTTATTTGAGGATGGTTATTAAAAGAAAAATAGTAAATTTGCAAAGAAAAATATTCAGACAAGAGGATGAGAAAAGCATTTGTTCATTTCTTATGGAAAGCGCTGATTGCAGTGTTTTGTATTATTATCATTGCATTTGTTGCTATCTGGAATGGATGGATTGGCTATATGCCTGATGTCGAGGATTTGCAAAATCCAATAAACCGTTTTGCCACACAGGTATTTTCTTCTGATGGCAAAATGATGGGAACATGGAATCTGAACAAGGAAAACCGTATTGTTATTCCTTATTCAAAGATCTCGCCCAATTTAGTACATGCCCTTGTTGCTACCGAAGATGAACGTTTTTATGAACATTCTGGGATAGATTTCATTGCATTAGGTCGAGTAATCATCAAAAGAGGTTTGTTCGGGCGAACAAATGCAGGAGGAGGTTCTACCATTACTCAACAGCTTGCCAAGCAGTTGTATTCTGGAACGGCGGAAAGCACTATCGAGAGAATGTTGCAAAAGCCAATTGAATGGGTAATAGCAATCAAACTGGAACGGCATTATACCAAAGAAGAAATTATTGCGCTCTACCTTAATTATTTCGATTTTTTGCATAATGCTGTAGGTATAAAAACCGCTGCAAATACATATTTTAATAAAGAGCCTAAAGACTTGTCTGTTACGGAGGCTGCAACATTGATTGGATTGTGTAAGAATCCTGCTCTTTTTAACCCAGTAAGATATCCGGAGCGTTGTTTGGAACGTAGAAATGTTGTTTTGTCACAGATGCAAAAGGCGGGCTATCTATCGTCTACAGAATACAATAACTATTGTGCTGAAAATTTAAAACTTGATTTTCACCGTACCGATCATAAAGAAGGACAAGCAACTTATTTTAGAGAATTTCTACGTCAATACATGATGGCCAAACGGCCCAAACGCTCTGATTATCCATCTTGGAATCAAAATCAATATGTTTTTGACTCTATCGCTTGGGTTACCGATCCATTGTGCGGCTGGTGCAATAAGAATTACAAGAAAAACGGAAAGCCATATAATTTATATACCGATGGCTTGAAGGTGTTTACTACCATCGATTCCAAAATGCAGAAATATGCTGAGGAGACGGTTTTTAACCATGTAGCAAAATTTCTGCAACCGGCTTTTGAACAGGAGAATGCACAAAAACCAAATGCTCCATTTACGAATGCACTTACCTCAAAAGAAATTGCTGCAATCATGAACCGTTCAATGATGAACAGTGATCGGTATAAGTCTTTGAAAAATGCAGGAGCATCTGATCAAGAGATTAAAAAGTCCTTCCGTACGCCTGTTGATATGTCAATTTATACTTATCACGGTGTTGTTGATACGACTATGACCCCAATGGATTCTATTCGTTATTACAAGTCATTTTTGAGAGCAGGATTTATGAGTATGGATCCTAAAACAGGGCAGGTGAAAGCATATGTTGGTGGAATGGATTACAACTATTTCATGTACGATATGATTATGAATGGACGCAGACAAGTGGGGTCATCCATTAAACCTTTACTTTATTCACTTGCGATGGAGAATGGCTTTTCTCCATGTGACAAAGCTCCGAATGTTCAACGTACATATATGGTGGCTGGAAGACCATGGACCCCTCGCAATGCCAACAGGCGCAGATACGGACAAATGGTTACCTTGAAATGGGGATTAGCTCAGTCAAATAACTGGATTTCAGCCTATTTGATGAGTCGTCTGAATCCGAGTCAGTTTGTTAGCCTGCTACATGATTATGGGATTAATAACCCTGATATTCATCCTTCAATGTCATTAGCTTTAGGTCCATGTGAGGCTTCGGTTTCAGAAATGGTCAGTGCCTATACTACTTTTGCAAATCATGGTATTAGAACAGCTCCAATGTTTGTTTCTAAAATAGAAGATAATGAAGGGAATGTCATTGCAACATTCCAACCTCGAATGAACGAAGTGATCAGTGCTGAAAGTGCGAATAAGATGCTTGTCTTGTTACAGGCCGTTGTTGATGAAGGTACCGCTGGACGACTTAGATATAAATATCATTTTGAGGGTGAAATAGGCGGAAAGACAGGAACTACGAATAGAAATGCCGATGCCTGGTTCATTGGTTTGACCCCCCAACTTGTCAGTGGTTGTTGGGTCGGAGGGGAAGATCGTGATATTCACTTCGATTCCATGGCAATGGGACAAGGTGCCACCATGGCTTTGCCTATTTGGGCAAGTTTCATGAAAAAAGTTTATAACGATCGATCACTTGGTTATAACCCGTTTGCAAGTTTTGGTTTGCCTGAAGGATATAATCCTTGTGTAAAGGAAGATTCAGGCATTGATGAGCTCGGAATTGATGAGGTCTATGAGTAATATTTGATTCAACTTGATGGCGTTATTTCCTTATCGTAATCAGTTTATAGAATTTATGGAATTTATAGAATTTATAGAAAGCAGAGTTAGCTCTATTTCTTGATGCTAGCATAGTAAATAGACAATATCAAAGTAATAAAGCCTGTAAACGCATCATGATCGTTTACAGGCTTTCTCCTTATAATAACTTGTTTCTGCTTTGTTGAACAGGAGAAAAAAAAGAATTAGTTTGTAACCCGATAAGGCGCAAGAACCGCGGCATGAGCTGCATGTTGAGCAGCCAATGCGTCCTTTTCACTCACATTTTCAGGATGGAAATTCTTGCCAATGCAACTCTTTCCTGTAATAACTTCCGACCATGTACAAGCTGCTATGTATCGCCCTATGCCTAAATCCAGATGAAAACCGTCCCGATTAAGATGGTCTCCAAAATAATAGGTCCGTGCATTTTGAATAGCTGTTCCCGAAGGTATGACAAATTTTATGTCAGGATGCATTGTTAAAGCCTTTTCAACAGAACTTACAATTGATTGATACATTTTCTGTTGATTATTGTCATATGGTTTAAAGCCGAAATGAGTTGAGTATTGTGGGTATGCCCAAGTCATGTGGAATCCTATTTTTACCTTCTTCTTTTTGGCGTATGATTTGGCATATGTGATCAAATTTGTAAGATAGGGTTCATAGGTGTTGTATATGCCGGCATCTTGACTCACTTGCTGAAAGGTAATCATATCCCATTTCTCGTCCCGTATAATGGTTGAAAGAAGACAGTTTTCCTTAGTCGTTTTATGGCCTTTGACAATCTTTCGATAACTGAATGCCGGTTCATTCTTCGTCACGACATTCCAATGAGATTCCAATCCTTGGCCTCCTCTGTAAGCATTTCCAATAATAAGTTGATCACCGCTCTCTGCGCATAATTCATAAAGATATTGTTCAACGGCATCTTCAGAAAAACTATTACCGATAGCTAGTACTTTAATGGTCTTTGCCTGTAGAGAGATGGCCAGAAAAAGCAATACTGCTGTAACAAGATTCTTTCTTTTCATATTCTCAATTAAATGGATTTTAGTTTGTTTAATTTATTTTGTTTGAATTGTTAGTTCCTGCCCCTTCTTAATTTGGTCGTCAGAAATAAACCATCCTTGTATTCGTTTGCCACCATATAATATATTCTTGATGGTTCTACTATTTCCTTGTTTTTGGATTGTCAATGTTTTGCCATTATTCATCTTGAATAGAATTTTATCGAAAAGAGGAACCGTTACAATGTATTTTGGATCGGCGGGTGATAGGGTATACAGTCCAATAGCGTTGAAAACAAACCAGGAAGACATTTCACCGGCATCATCCATTCCCGCCAATGCCAGATGATCGGCGCCCATATCGTAATAATAGTTCATGATACTGTCTAAGATACATTGAGCTTTGTCTTGACGTCCGACGAAATAATAAGTATAGGGTATACTATGACCAGGTTGATTACCGTGGCAATAATTTCCAATAAATCCAGTCAGATTTTCGACTTCATAGCCTCTCCATGGTTCTGAAAATAATGAATCCAGTTTATCTTCTACAGCTTTTTTACTTGGATAAAGCCTTAACATTCCACTGATGTCATGCGGTGCAAAGAAAAGATTGTTCCATGCATTGGATTCTCTATACATATAGGCAAAATAGGGATAATATGGATCAAAATCCTTGATGAAAGATCCGCTTGCGATTCGCCCTCTGAAGAAACCCGTGGAAGGATCAAAAACGTTTTTGTAGTTTTGAGAATGTTTCATCAATAGTTTGTAATTCTTAGTATCACCCAATAGCTTTGCAACCTGAGCCGTTGCATAATCATCATAAGCATATTCTAATGTCTTGGTCACAGAAGCTTTGTACTCGTCATAGAATGGGACATTCGTTGTATCTTTTTCTGCTATCCACCCTTGTTTTAGATACTCATCCAGATAAGGTCGGCCTCCTTTACCAGGAACGGTCGCATTTTTCAATATTAATTGGTAAGCGCGTTTTAAATCAAAATCTTGTAAACCTCTAAGGTAACTTCCAGCAATAAACGTAGAGGCGTGGTCACCATGAAAGAATGTAGGCATGTATCCATTGCTTTTTTCACCCATATCAATGATAGACTTTATCACTCCAATGGCGACTTCTGGTTGGACTAGTCCCAGTAGTGTTAATTTGTTTCTGTAATCGTCCCAAAAAGATGGTAGCGTATAATAATCAAAACCGTTATTTACAACATGTCCACTTACATCACAATAGTCATTATTTACGTCACTTCTTAAGCATGGCCACAGGAATGAGCGGTACAAACATGAATAAAAAAGTTGTTTTTGTTTGATCGTACCTCCATTTACCTGAATCTTTTCCAACAGTTGGTTCCACGTCTTGTCCGCTTCATTTTCTACCTCTTCAAAGCTTTTGTTCAACATTTCTTTTTCCAGGTTTGCCTTGGCTCCTTCAATACTGACAAATGAAAAGCCTATTTTTAATGCAAGTGGATGATTGTCTTTCGAATTTTTGAAATCAACAACAGAAATGACATGTTCCCTCCCTTGTTGTTGCTCTACCTGAGTGATTGGATAGTTGCTTACCGCATAGAAGTAAATTTTTCCTTCTGCATTTTGATAGCCAGCGAAAACATTGTTGTTTATCTTTTGAATTGTCCATTCTTTTACTTGATTGTTTGTTCGGCTCATGTCAACAATTAAGCGTTTTCTGTCATTCTCCTTGAAGGTATATTTGTGGAAACCGCAACGCAGGGTAGAGGTCATTTCGGCATTGATACCATAACGCTCCAAATAAACCTGGTAATAACCTGGGTGCGCACTTTCGTTGGAATGAGAATAAGATGATGCATAATCGTCAGGATTGATACGGTCTCCCGTTACAGCCAATATGGGAAGATGAAGCAAATTCCAATGTCCCTTGCTCGTATGGGCAAATCCGAAAATTTGCTTGTCTTCATATTGATAGCCAGATCCGCTACGAAACATAGTTACTGGCGTCAGTTGAATCATTGCATTTGGTAGTGCTGAACCGGGAAACGTTTCTGCTCCCCAGGTTCTTGCCTTCCGCTTTCTGTCATAGTGTAGGTCTTTTTTCTCCCATAGGGTAGCACTGCCCAAAAAGGGGTTTACATACGTCGTAAGTTTGTCAGTTGCATTGACTGGTGATAGCCAAATAATAATAAAAGCAATTGTTAATAAAGATTTCTTCATGATTTTGTGATTAATCGTACAACGGCTAACCTATAAAATAAGGTTGAAGATTGTCTTTCATCTAGCCGAAGACATTTAAGTTATATGTTGAGCAAAGATACAATATTATTTTTAATAACATAATGTGCCATTCAGAAAGAATACGTTATTTGATCTAACGTCTATCACCTATGTCATAAAATCACCCTTCGCGCATTTACTGTACAATATCGCTGAACTTGTGCCTCAAATCCATTGCAATTGCAGGGCAAAATAGGCACAATTGCACATCAATATGGGCATTATTGTAAAACAGCCCTACAGGTTTCAATCTTAAAAACGGTTCTGCTTCCTCACGTATCCCATATGTATCTTACAATTGTATTTCTTTCTTGGTGTGGCAGAAAAATGGCAGATGGATATTCACTACAGTCGCTTTAAGCAAAATACTATCAGATGTTTATGCGCTTTGTCGTAGTAATCGTAGACGGTTGATGCAAAATAATCTTTGTGATTGTAAGATTTGAACGTCTCAAACTTATCCTATCTAACGCACACAGAAGTAAAAACTTTACCAAAGATAGGAAACTTAGATGTATTTCTGGTCATGAAGAAATCTGAAAAAGCAGGAAAAAATGTCTTAAAACACCATGCCGAATGAAAATGAATGTTTATATTTGCAAAAATAGGGTGTTGAATCAATACATAAAAACGCATAAGGAATACACACCATGAAAAAAGGACAATTTGCCGAGTATTAGACGTATCAACTTGAATAGATCGGTTCGTTCACTTCAACAGACGAAATTTTGGAGAGAAGCTTTTTGACAGACTCCCCTTTGCTGCCATTAGCTCTAATTCCGAGTTCAAATATTCCGAGCTCAAATCTATAATTTATAAACGGACACTATGAGGATAATCATTATATTTTTAGTTGCAAGCGTATTGTATAGTTTAAATTTACAATCTGCAGAAAGGACGGTGACCTTGTGGGGACATGTGAAGGATGCATTTACTAATGGAGGGATAAGGGACGTAAAGATTACCTTAATGACAACAGATAGTGCAGTTATCGACACTCAGACTGTGAAATATTTTGATGAAGATAAAAGTTATATGGATTCTTATTATAAATTTGATGTCCCTGCAGTTCAGCGTAAATATATCATCAAAGCCGAGC
>CALNBT010000111.1 GCA_937874345.1 uncultured Prevotella sp. | reverse complement strand
TTTTTTCTGATTAGTGGTATTCATTGTCGCGTTGCATTACAAAATTACAAAAAGAAGTACATGGAGGTTTAGTCTTTCTGTTAAAAATAGATATGTAGTTGTTCTCAATTGCATGAAAGAATCGTGGTGCGAGGTTATCTTTTGTTATAGTTGTTGGTGTTGCCCCAAAAATGATTATCTTTGTGAGACTGATTTAAACAGAAAAATCTATGCAAACAGTAATAGCAGAGAGATTGAATAATCTGAGGGAAGTGATGAGACGCGAGCATCTAGCTGCTTTTATTTTCCCTAGTTCTGATCCACATAACAGCGAATATGTTCCCGATTATTGGAAGGGGCGTGAATGGATTTCGGGATTCAACGGCTCAGCCGGAACGGCAGTCGTCACAATGAATCATGCTGCTTTATGGACTGACTCAAGATATTTTATTGCCGCTGCTGACCAGTTGTCCGGAACGGAGTATCAGTTAATGAAACTCTCGATACCTGGTACTCCCTCGGTAGCAGAGTGGTTAGCTGATGAACTAAAGAATCGTGACTCGACAGAAATAGGTATTGATGGCTGGGTGAACACTTATGCTTTTGTTGAACAGCTCAAGAAAGATATGCGTGAACGTGGAGGTATTACTGTTCGTACTAATTTTGATCCACTTCAATTGATCTGGAAAGATCGTCCAGCCTTGCCTAAAGACAAGATCGTTATTCAACCACTGAGCTATGCAGGAGAGAGAACTCTCGAAAAGATTACTCGCATTCGCAAGGCTTTACGAATACGACATGCCGATGGTACAATTGTATCGGCACTGGATGACATTGCCTGGATACTGAATCTTCGTGGCAATGATGTGCATTGTAATCCGGTATTTGTATCATATCTTATAATTTCCACTACCCAAGTTACGCTTTTTGTTGACCAAGACAAGCTGTCGGCCGATGTGGTTTCTTATCTGAAAGAAGAGAATATTTCGATTCGTCCTTACGTAAATATAAGGGAAGCTTTGAAAGGCTATGCCGAATATAATATTCTGTTGGATCCTTATCAGTTGAATCATCAAATCTTTCTAGCACCCCATGTGCAGGACGTTATTGCCGAGCCTTCGCCTGTTGCTGCCTTGAAAGCCGTTAAGAATGATGCCGAGATTGATGGATTTCGGGATGCTATGACACGCGATGGTGTGGCAATGGTCAAATTTTTGAAATGGCTGAAGCCTGCCGTTGAGGCCGGAGGACAGACGGAAATGTCGCTGGATACAAAACTAACGGGCTTGCGAGCTGAACAGAATCTATTTAGAGGCATCTCGTTTGACACGATTGTCGGGTATGAAGCTCATGGTGCCATCGTACATTACGAGGCTACCCCGGAAACCGATGTGCCCATCGAGCCCAAAGGGCTGGTACTGATTGACAGTGGAGCCCAGTATCAGGACGGAACCACAGATATCACGCGCACCATCGCGCTTGGCCCCTTGACAGAAGAACAGCGCAAGGTTTACACACTTGTTTTAAAAGGACACATCCAAATAGAGTTGTGTAAGTTTCCTGCTGGTGCTTGTGGATCCCAGCTGGATGCTCTTGCACGTGAAGCGATGTGGCGCGAAGGTTTGAACTTTTTGCATGGTACTGGACACGGAGTCGGGAGTTATCTCAATGTACATGAGGGTCCCCATCAAATCAGAATGGAATGGAAGCCGGCACCATTGTTGTCGGGGATGACCGTTACCGACGAGCCGGGTATCTATCTGGAAGGCAAGTTTGGCGTACGAATTGAGAATACGTTATTGATAACACCCCTCAAGACAACAGCATTTGGTGAATTTTTGCAGTTCGAATCACTGACACTTGCACCCATCGATACAACACCCATCGTATTGGAGATGCTCTTGCCCGAAGAGCGCGAGTGGCTCAACGAATACCATCGGACGGTATTTTCACATCTTGCCCCTTATCTGAATGATGACGAAACCGCATGGCTGAGAAATGCAACCAAACCGATTGAATAGGCCCGTTGAGACTAAAATATTTCTGAAATGAGTGAAAATATCCGGTTACGGGATACGCCCAGAATATTCGCCGTCATTTCTCTTGTAAATCATTCGTAAATAATTGATAATCAGTATTATTTCTGCATCATCACAATAGCATCCAAATTGACTTGCAAAGGCAATGCTACTCTATGGTGAATCCAAGCAGATTGATCTTTTATTTGCATGGTCTTGGATACAACTTTGTTTCTTCTATTGATTTGCAATCTTCTATAACATGGTTGTCACCAATATAAATTGATTATTGGATACGGGAGGCAATCAACAAAGTGTAGCGTGGCATTTCGCTGTTTTTTTGTTGTTTGCAGGTGATTTTCAGCCAATCGAAATCAAATTGGTGCTCAATAGCTTTGCAAATACAAAAAAACACGTTACCTTTGTCAAATTATACTTTTTCCAGGTCGCGATTATGCACTCAATATGATCTGTTTTAAACTGATCAAGTGAGATGGATTTTTTGATGTTGATGACTTCCTTCAGAATTATATACCGTTAGTTTTGATATTGTTATCACGAAAGATACACTAAAACAAGGGTCTTGTTCATGGACTGATGCGGAGTTTACGACTTCGTGTTCATCATGTCTTTTCAAAAATGTAATGCCATTGTGTTTGCAGAAAATCATTAAAACATACACCATATTCTTAAACGATAACCCATAAATATAAACTAAAAATCAATATACTTAAATAATAAACAACCCAATTAAATTAAAAAAATGGAAAAGAAAAATGTAAAGCTTGCAAACGGTAAGTTAGGCGTGATGGTGGTTGGCTGTGGAGCTGTTTCCACTACATTTATGACCGGCGTGTTGATGACACGTAGAGGCTTGTCGGTTCCAGTAGGTTCAATGACCCAGATGGATAAGATCAGAGTGGGTAAGGGTGAAAACAAACAATATCTGCATTATAAAGATATTGTTTCACTTGCCAAACTCGATGATCTGGTGTTCGCAACATGGGATATTTATCCACAAAATGCTTATCAGGCTGCTGTATACGCCGCAGTTCTGAAAAAAGAAGATATCGAACTGGTTCGTGATGAACTTGAGAAAATTGTACCCATGAAAGCGGCTTTCGATAAAAACTTCGCAAAGCGTCTTGACGGCGACAATATCATGGTTGGCAAGACCCGTTGGGAAATGGTAGCGCAATTGCGTGAAGATATCCGTCAATTCAAGCATAACAGCGGTGTTGACCGCGTTGTCGTAGCATGGGCTGCTTCAACAGAGATCTATGTTCCCGAAAATGATGCCATTCATGGGACTTTGGGCGCATTGGAGAAGGCGATGAAGGAAGACGATCGCGAACATATTGCTCCCTCTATGTGCTATGCCTATGCTGCCCTTTCAGAAGGCTGTCCATTCGTGATGGGTGCTCCCAATACCACTGTTGATATACCAGCGATGTGGGAGATGGCCGAAAAGACCAAAATGCCTATTGCTGGTAAAGACTTCAAAACGGGACAAACACTCGTCAAAAGTGGTTTTGCACCGATTCTCTCTACTCGTTGTCTCGGTTTGAACGGATGGTTCTCTACCAATATCCTTGGTAACCGTGACGGTCTGGTGTTGGACGAACCTGCCAACTTTCATACAAAGGAAGTCTCAAAACTGTCAACTTTGGAAACGATTCTTGAGGCAGACGCTCAGCCTGAACTCTATGGCGACTACTATCATAAGGTTCGCATCAATTACTATCCTCCACGCAATGACAATAAGGAAAGCTGGGATAACATCGATATCTTTGGATGGATGGGCTATCCCATGCAAATCAAAATCAATTTCCTGTGCCGAGATTCTATCCTTGCAGCACCAGTTTTGCTCGACCTCTGTTTACTCTCTGACCTTGCCGCACGCAATGGCCGATATGGTATCCAGCGATTCTTAAGTTTCTTCCTCAAGAGTCCGATGCATGATTATACAAAGGGCGAGAAAGCTGTCAACAATCTCTTTCAACAGTACACCATACTTAAAAATGCCATTCGCGAGATGGGCGGCTATGAGGCCGATGAAGAAATAGATTAATTCCTTCTCTTTTGTGATCTTTTCCCCGTTCGAATTTGCTCGGACGGGGAGTTTTTCTTTCTCGGTCGTTAATAAGTTTGCTTACGCTGATTCGTTTACTGGATGGATGAGACGGGTATCTAGGTGGATTTCATCTATATCATCCCATTTGTTAGGTTTACTGAGTTAAGATAAAAAACGAAAAAAGGAGATAAAAACTTGGTTGTTTGGTAAATAAGCATTAATTTTGCACCCGCATTTAGTGGCGGGATGCCATGATGCTTGATTTTTTATAATAAATAATTAAAAACAGAAAAATGATTATTGTACCAGTAAAAGATGGCGAGAATATCGAAAGAGCTCTCAAGAAATTCAAGAGAAAATTCGAAAAGACAGGTGTTGTTAAAGAGTTGCGCAAAAGACAACATTTCGACAAGCCTTCTGTTTTGAAGAGACTCAAGATGGAACATGCTGTCTACGTACAGAAATTACGCGACGCAGAAGAGTAAAAACTTGTCAAAAGCTTTGGCGGTTTGATTTGTTTTTTGTACATTCGTTGCCAGCATCTGCCTGAAGATCCTCACTGGCTTAAAGGCTAGTATTAAGCATCAGGCAGTCCATGCTATTTGATTGGTAAGGGGCAATGTATCTATGGTGCAAGAGTATTTGAACTACTTGAGGTTTGAAAAGAACCGCTCTGAGCAAACGGTAAAAAGCTACGGAGAAGATCTAAAAGCCTTTCAGGGCTTTTTTGAAAATTTGGATACTCAGCTCTCATGGGGGTCGGTAGACTCGGATGTCATCCGTGACTGGATGGAGAGTATGATGGATAGAGGGAACAATGCTACTTCAATCAATCGAAGATTGAGTGCTTTGCGCTCCTTTTATCGTTATGCCCTTCGAAGAGGATACGTAGAATGTGATCCGACATTGCGAATCAGTGGACCAAAGAAAAGCAAGCCGCTGCCTCAGTTCTTGAAAGATGCTGAGATGACTGCGTTGCTTGACTCTTCGGTTTGGCATTCAACTTTTGAAGAAATCAGTATTCGTGCTATTTTGACGACATTCTATGACACTGGAATACGATTGTCGGAATTGGTTGGCCTGAATGTTGAATCTGTTGATTTTGTGAATCGGCAATTCAAAGTCTTGGGTAAACGAAACAAACATCGGTTGATTCCTTTCGGCGAAGAGTTATATGGTGTGCTGATCGAATACGATCAACGCAGAACAACGGAAGTGGGACGCATCACAGATGCATTCTTTGTTAATACAGAAGGCGTACGAATGAATAGCGATCATGTGAGATATGAAGTGAAAAAATATCTGTCTCGCGTGTGTACCTTAAAAAAGCGGTCACCTCATGTGTTGAGACATACCTTTGCGACATCAATGTTGAATCATGGCGCTGGATTAGAAAGCGTGCAAAAATTGCTTGGACATGAAAGTCTCTCCACAACAGAGATCTATACGCATACCACATTCGAGCAATTGAAGAGAGAATATTCAAAGGCTCATCCAAGAGCTTAACTTTAAACCTGAGAGAATATGGAAGTAAAGATTCAATCAATTCATTTTGATGCTACTGAGAAATTAGAAGCTTTTATTGAAAAAAAGGCAAGTAAGCTGGAGAAATCTCTAGAAGAGATTGAAATGGTTGAAGTACAGCTGAAGGTAATTAAACCTGCAACCGCATTAAATAAAGAGACGAGTGTTACCGTAACGGTTCCTGGGACAAAATTGTTTGTGCAAAAAACTTGTGACACGTTTGAAGAGGGCATTGATCTTTGCGTGGATGCCATGAAGATTCAGCTCACGAAATACAAGGAAAAAACGCGTCAACATTAAAAAAAAATCAAAAAAGTTTTGGCGATTTAAAATTAATACCTATCTTTGCAGCCGTTTTACATGACGTCGTAATTCGGAAGCCAAACGGCTGCAAGATTCGCCTCTTTAGCTCAGTTGGCCAGAGCACGTGATTTGTAATCTCGGGGTCGTTGG
>CALNBT010000110.1 GCA_937874345.1 uncultured Prevotella sp. | reverse complement strand
GATGGAAAGTTGATGGTTAACCATGACGGCAGCTATCAGGGCGTGACAATACAGAAGGCAAGTTCTCTGGATTGTAAAAAGCTGGTTCTCAAGAACGGCGAACGCATGCCCCGCTTAAAGGAATTGCTCAAGATATTGAAGCGATCGACAAGTTCAACCAAGTTGATTATTGAGATCAAAGAGCACGAATCCCTCGATGCTAATCTGCAGGTTGCTCAGAAAACAGTTAGGTTGGTGAAAAAGATGGGTGTAAAAGATAGGGTAGAATACATCTCTTTTAACCTTGATGCCTGTAAGGAGGTACATCGCTGTGATCCGAATGCACAAGTTGCTTATCTGGGTGGCGACAAAACACCTACCGAAGTGCACGAACTGGGGCTTACAGGTATCGACTACAATCTGACAGTTCTTCGCCAGCATCCTGATTGGATCGCTCAAGCACACGCTATGGGCATGACAGTGAATGCTTGGACGGTCAATAAAAAACAAGATATTCAGGATATGATTAATGCCGGAGTGGATTATCTCACGACAGATGAGCCTGTATTGGCGAAGGAAATGACTAAAAAATGAGATTTGGAATATTAGGACTTTTGCTCTTTTCGGCACTGTTTGCGATGGGGCAGAAGGACCGTCAACCAGCGAAAATAGCGCAGTTGATGCAGCAGCATGGTTATATTGACATTCAGAAGATGGATCCTTCCATTTTTGTTTCTTTGATGTATGCACATACTGACAACTTTACTGGTACCGATTTATATGGCGATTTGCACGAGGCATACCTGCATCCATTGGCTGCCAATGCCCTTTTGAAAGCACAGAAACGATTGAAAAAATTGAGACCCGATCTCAGTTTGAAGGTCATGGATGCGGCACGACCGATGTCGATTCAACAAAAGATGTGGGATAAATTGAAGAGAACGCCATACAAAAATTATGTTTCGAACCCTGCTCATGGCGGCGGTTTACACAATTATGGCTTAGCTGTTGACATCACTTTATGCAATTCCAAAGGCGAAATGCTTGACATGGGTACTCAGGTTGATTATTTTGGTGCGGCGGCACATATCGACCATGAAGTCCAATTGGTACGCCAGAAGCGTATTTCGAGCCATGCGTTGGCCAATCGCCTCTTGCTAAGGCAAGTAATGGGCTACGCTGGTTTTAAGCCTTTACGTACAGAATGGTGGCATTTTAACCTGCGAACCCGCGCACAAGCCAAAAAATATTTCAAGGTAATACCTTAAACAAGCTTTTCTTGTTATAGTAACGAGGAGAATCATTAGACACCATGAATCAAGAAACCATCGATTTCATCCGTCTTCATGCCCATGGTGACGTTCAAAAACTGGCTTTGGCAGGCAATCGCTTTCCCTTGGTTGATATGCCTTATGCGCTCCAACAAATAGCCGGCAGACAGGCTGCATGCAATAAATTGCCTGCTTGGGCTGCGATAGATGATCTAATCTATCCTCCTCATTTGTCGATGGAGCAGTGTTCGTCGCAGCCGACAGCTCGATACAAAGCCCTTTTGATACAGCGATTGCTTGAACAGACATCCAAGGGTTCGGTTCAAAATCCAGCCAAAAACGAAGATTTCATCGGCTTGTCAGCGCCCTCAATCGTTGATTTAACGGGCGGATTGGGTGTTGATATTTCGTTTATGGCCCAACAGGTTCCTTATGCCACGTATGTAGAACGTCAAGAAATGTTGTGTGATATTGCCCGACACAACTTCCCATTGATACAGGTTGGGCATGTCAAGGTAATATGTGGTGACGGAGAAGCGTATCTCCATCGTCTCGGTTTTAGCACGTTCATTTTCCTAGACCCTGCCAGACGCGACCTGCATGGTGGTAAAACGGTTGCCATTGCCGACTGTACGCCAAACGTGTTGACATTGAAAGAAGAGCTGACAAGCAAAAGTCTGTACACCCTAGTAAAGCTTTCGCCCATGCTGGATTGGCATCAGGCTGTCATAGATTTGAATGATGGGTGTGACATTGTACGTGAAATCCATCTCGTTTCCGTCAAGAATGAATGCAAGGAACTGCTCTTTGTACTATCAAGCAAATGGCAAGATCCGTTAAAGATCTATTGTGTTAACGACGATTCCGCTTTTTCTTGTGTATTATCTAGTGCATCGGATGGTCAATCTCATATCTTTCAAGATACAATCAGCCCGGGAGATTATTTATACGAGCCCAATGCGTCGTTGATGAAAGCTGGATGTTTTGAACAGCTTGCGGTGTCATTTGGTGTGAAGGCCATTGCGATAAATTCGCATTTGTTTCTATCCAAGACATTGATCAACGATTTTCCAGGTCGAAAATTCAAAATAGTGAAGTGTAGTTCTTTCAACAAAAAAGAATTGAAAGAATCCTTGACGGGTATTCGTCAGGCTAATATTGCTATCAGAAATTTCCCGATGACCGTTGCTGAATTACGAAAAAAACTCAAATTGAAAGATGGTGGCGCAAGCTATCTTTTTGCAACGACAGATTCATCTGGCAACAGATGGTTGCTCATTACCCATCGGGCAGAATAGTGGGGTTGGCTTTACTCCAATCCTGTCAAGAAAAAGTTGAATTTATTGCTGCGGAACGCTCAGGATGTAAAGCGGTGTGTTTCCTATTTTAGAGGCCATTTCAGAGAAGCTGCTGCCTGCAGACCCATAAATCATTTGGGTAGAGGCCAAGGTCAGCATGTCGGCTAATCCGTCCGTAATTCCGACAAGATTACCACGCGTGGCTTCTTCTCTCGAAGTAAGAATCCGTTCGCCAAATTGAAGCATCAAGGTACTCTTTGTTTGCTGATCATCTGTAGCAAGAAAGATCTTTGTGTCAGCATGAGTCTTGATTTCCTGCTTAATCGTATCCACAAACAAGTTAAGAGGACTCTTTTCAATGGATTCCAAATTATCGGTGCGACGAATGTGCATTCCGATGGTATGGGGAGAAAATCGTTTTTTGTAGCCTTCCACCCGGTTGGATATTTCTTTTAAGGGCTTAAAGATGTCAACATAAAGGCTGTCATTGAAAGTCCCAAACTCGTCATAACAACTCATGTAACTATTTTTATCCTTCGTCCAACGTTCAAAGTCGAATGCTTCGCTTTTCAAATCAGCTACATATTGTTCATCAATTCTTTGATTGAAACGTATGAATTGAAATATTCTAGGAACGAAGAAGTTGCGTTTTCGAGGACGGTCAATCGTAATCAAATCGATCCAATTGGCCTCCTTGATTTTAAAAGTTTTTGTTTCGATGGGTCGAAATAAATCATGAAATGCTGCGTTCATGCCCCAATCTTGAAACCATACCACTTGAACCTTGGTTTGCGTTTGTGATGACAGATGGTATGCTGATGCGATGGCCCTCATTCTATTGGCCAAACCGCCTGCCGGTACAAAAAGCAAATATCCTTGTTTCATTTCGATGTGATGGTTATCTTTACATGATTGACTAGCCACAAGACGCATTTTCTTTCATTGTTCGCATTTGTTTAGAAATGCGATGACCGTAAAAACGATCGATATAATGCCTTGTTGCTAAACATTTGCAAAGATACATTGATTCAGGATACAATCCATTGATTTCTTGAAAAAATGGTATGATAATCGTCTTTTTTCAATGCAGATCTATTTTCTCTTATACTTTGAAGTCAATTATTTCATTGCTTTTTCAAAATGATTGACATTGCTAAAGCGAATCTTATTTAAATCGTAATGTCCGAATGCACTGTCGTTGTAGAACAATATTGGACAATTGGCACAATGCTGATTCCAAATACTTTGATTCTATAAATAATGTAATATTAATTTTGCAAATTAGACAAAAAAATGTAACTTTGCCAGCCTAAATAGCTTACAATTTTATTATAATAGAATGCCATCTATTGAAATTAAGAAGGTCGAGTCGCTTCGTGATTTGAAGACTTTTGTTGACTTCCAGTACGACCTTTATAAAGGCAATGAATACAATGTCCCTAATCTTTTTACGGATGATTTGAATACATTGCGTAAAGACAAGAATCCTGCTTTTGACTTTTGTGAAGCCGAGTACTACTTAGCTTATAAGAACGGCAAGCTAGCCGGACGGGTCGCAGCCATTATTAACCACCATGCAAACGATAAATGGGAACGCCAGAGTGTAAGATTCGGGTGGATAGATTTTATTGATGACATCGAGGTATCAACAGCTCTTCTGAAGCAAGTAGAAGATTATGGTCGTTCAAAGGGAATGACAGAGGTCTTGGGACCGCTCGGATTTACTGACATGGATCCTGAAGGAATGCTGACATGGGGCTTTGATAAACTTAGCACTATTGCGACTATATATAACTATCCTTACTATCCAGAGCACATGAAGAAGATGGGAGGATGGGAGATAGACCAGAATTACGTTGAGTATCTGCTGGATGTGCCAAAAGAAATTCCAGAGAAGTATGCTAAAGTAGC
>CALNBT010000109.1 GCA_937874345.1 uncultured Prevotella sp. | reverse complement strand
GCCCAAAACGAATCGTGCTATGCCTTCTTCTATGTAAGGACTTCCTTTGAAAGATGCGTAAGTGTATATCACAATAGGCGGAATAAGATGATAATCATTGGATATTTTTCATTCGGTACATGCATTCAAGATATTTCCTCTGTCTCCATTTCTTTTCTTTGACCCTTTTTAAGCGGTTAAGGAATCAACAGGAAGGGCAAGAATAAAGGCAGCCATCAAGACTGCCTTTCATTGTTACGGTTTATCCAATACTGATTACAACGTGAATTTATAGCCTAATGTAATTTGGAATACGCTATTTTTGTGATTGATGTTGTCCCATGCCTTTGTTACTCCCCAATTATATCGTCCATCAATAACGACATTTGAGAATTCATAAGAAAGACCTACGGGAATTGAGAAATCAAAAGATTTAGCACTTAAATTGTGGTCATTAACTAAGAATCCTGGCTGAACACCTAATTTAACAGCAAGTCCTGGAACGACATATACGTTAGCTAAAATGGGTACGTTAATATAATCCAGTTTCAATTGAGTATCTTTGATATTAATATTTAGCCCACCAAGGTTACCGCTATATCCATCTTTAAATTGTACACCTTGTTGAGAATACAATAAACCAGCAGAAACACTAAAGATATCTGTTGCTTGATATTCGAGTTCAGCTCCACCAACAAAGCCAACTTTCATTTTAGTGTTATCAAAATTTGTCATTGTTGACCCATTGATACCAACTTGAGGCTTCAAAGACATTGAGCCTACAGGAGCTTGTGCAAAAGTTGCCGTTGACGCTATCAGTGCAACAACCATCAAAATAATTTTCTTCATAATGAAATCCTTTTTAAATTATTAATAAATAATTTTCTTTTCTTTTTACCAGCCTCAAAGATAAGATGAATAGTTGTATGAAACAAGTATAATGTTTATTTTTTTTAATTTTTTAAACTTTTTAATGTAGTAACGTTAAATGATCCGACAAGGCATATTCTCAATTAATTTTTTGAATAGACTGTTTGCGGATAATATCTCTTCATTGCCCAATAAGATAAGTTGTTTCCTAGCTCGAGTGATGGCAACATTTAATTTTCGATCTATCAGATGACCATCTTCTACAAAACTGTTGGCTGTAAGAAAGTCAAGCTGGTAAAGGTTTTGAATGGTAAGCGAGTAGATGATAACGTCTCTTTGGCTACCTTGGTAGCGTTCAACGGTGTCGATGCATATATCTTCCAAAATGGGCATTGAAAGCTTTTCGATCTCTTTTCTGATCATGGCAATTTGGTTCCGATAAGGAACAATTACGCCAATAGTCTGTTGTGTGTCAAAGTTCTCACCACTCAATCGATAAATACGTTGCAATAAATCGGCCACTTTCTGTGCTTCATCAGAATTAACCTTGTCTGAAATGTTCGTTTTTTTGCAGAATTTTGAAGGGTAGTATATCAGTCTGTTTTGGATTAATTGTCTGTCGAGTTCATCTATAGCAGGCTGTAAGTAGCCCACGTTATTATCCGATTGATGTTTTAATGGAACAGGAATTAGCTGTTCCTTGAAGTAGAACATGCGGTTTGGGAATGCTGCAATCTCTGGATGCATTCGGCCTTGTACCCTTAATGTTCCAATAAATTGCGTGCGGTGTTGCATGTGTTCCCAATGAAAGAGCCGCTCGAATAGGGAGTTGCGACAGTCAACCAATCCGATTTCATGCAGCAACGGTTCTGTTATTCGCGCATCGGCCTCGTTTTGTTGAACCACAGCTGGCAACTGTTTATAATCACCTATCAAAATAAATTTATCGATATTAACATCAGCATGGGTTGTCACCTCACCATATCGTGTTTGAAGGTGACTTGCAAGAATCCCGATGATGTTTGGTTCGAGAATCTGACTCGCTTCGTCTATAATGGCCAGCGAGAAGTGTTTGACAGCAAAGATGAATGGTCGGCTGATCATTGATGATGTCGTACTGACGATGACTCTTGTTTGCTGAAGTCTGTTTCGCAAGTACACCAGTTTCAAGTTGTCTTCTATTGCTTGTCCCATGAGGTATGGTTTAAACTGTGGATCACAGCTATATTCATTTCCCAGTCGGATAAATGGGATGCGGGCTTTGCACAACATGCTGCATATTTCGTCTACGGCACGATTGGTATAAGCCATGAGCAAGACTGAAGAATTGAGTTCTGTCAATTCCTCTTCGACTAAAAACCGCAACGCCATAGACGTTTTGCCTGTTCCGGGAGGACCTACTATCAAGAAATAATCTTTGGCCTGTTTGGCTTTTAGCAATATCTCATCATAATGGGGATGGTAACATCGACTAAGTTTCATGGTACGATTGCATTGTGGGGTCTGCTGCCCCAGCAATAGGTCTTTGCGGCGTTGGGGTGCCGTTATTAGCGTATAAAGCGCATGGATTGCACCATTGCCACCCATATCAGATGCACTGTGTTCGATGGCATACACGATATAATTGTGATCTTGGGTCTTACTCTCTGAGCTTTCCATATACAACACTTCTTCATTTTGCTGCGCATCGGCCAAATGAATCATGATTTCTTTTGTCTTGATGTCTTGAATAAATCCCTTGAAAAGAATGCTCCTTCGTACATCCGGTTCGCTGTTGGGATGATATCCATAGAGATAAACCATGTCGCCCCGTCTAAAGTTGGGCAGAAAATCTTCGCCTTGTTCGGGAATACTCAAGGTAATCTGGTCGTACCCTCTTTGCTGTGTCGACTCTTTTTTGATGATTTTCAACCCCATAAAGATGTTTCCCATTTCTTTTTTCTCCATCAAGGGCATATTCCACAAATCGGCATTACTATTGCCGTTGCCCTCTGATGAACCTGTTTTAGAAATGATTTGTTCCTTCATCACAAACTTCATCATTCGTAAAAAGTATGCTTTTTCCAAATCAGTCATCTGCTCGATGGGACTCGTCATCTGCATCAACTGGGGCAAAAGGAATTGACGATAAAAGTAATTGTCTATTCCCTTGGTATTCAGAACAGACGGTATGAGTTCTTCTAGAATGTTCTTAGCGCCTTGTATCCCGGTGTCAAAGTCAGATGAAACGATGAGATTACGCAACTTCAATGCCTCATGAGTGAGCATATCTAAGCGTGAAACATCTAGAAGTCCTGAAGGAAGAGGATACTTTGAGTACAAAAGAAAAATTTTTGTCGCCTGAGCTGACAACTGAAAGTTATGTCTCAGTACTGCTCCATAAAGCAACGCCTGTACGTAATGGGCCTCAATATGTTGATTGCCGTGCTCGTTTGGTTGGTTATATTCGATATTGATGTTTTTGCCTGACTTCTGTTCTACCAGCAATCTGAAATCTGTCGTCATCAAGTCTACACGTCCTTGAAGACCCAGTTTCTCGCAAACAAACGATGGTTCCAGGATAGCTTTTTCCCGATCGTACGTGTTGAACAATTCATCAATCATTTGTTGGATGTTCTGAATCTGCCTTACAGCTTCAGTTTTAAAGGCTGTTGGGTCAAAATCTGCACAGGTACTGTATTCCAGAGCCTTCTCCCGGTAATTGTCCTGCATGATTTTTTGCAGACTTCCATCCTTCGGTTGTCGCGTATGGACGAGGTGATCAAGAGCACTACCCGCAAAATTACCCAACAAGGTATGATGCGTATTGGGCTTGTCTTTCATGCGGTTGAGGGTGAACAAGGCTGGATGATGCCCAAATGCCGTGAAACAAGTCGCCAGTGAACTGATATCTATCAGGTAATCAGGTTCTACGATGATGATCCTGGGGGTTACCAAATGACCATCCATCTGGCTGTCCAATAAGTTCAGTTGCATGTTTTCCCGTAGAATATCCTTTAGATACGACATGTCAAAAAACTGTTGCTTGCTGGAATATTCAACCTTCAACAATTCGCCATCCGATTCTTGCTCGGTATTTACCCAGATATGTTGGTCATCCCATTTTTTGACTGTACAACGGATATACCGTTCGTCCAATCGCAAATTTTTATTCATCGGCTGTCCATGGACAGGTATCTTTCCTACTAAAATAGATGGAATGGCTTCACTGAAGACTGCTGATATAAAAATGGCCAGTGCCCTAACATCGAATAAAACCTGTTCGGGCAGGATGAGCGCAGACGAGTTAGAGTCGCGTCGCATTTTATGAATGGCACGCACATCGGTTGCATCAATACCCCGCTGGGTACACAAATGGTCAACACGGGCATTCAGGTCTCCAAAGCCATAGGGTGAGTTCCTTAGGCCAGCAGCGCAAGTCAGCACAAGTGTTTCGTGCAACATCTTGTTGACATGGCCTTTTTTGTTGTCCGGAACCCTTAAAATGTCAAGTGTCCTTTGAAATAATTCGTTAGCGGTGATATATGATTCTGGTTGTACCATGCTGATGTTTTCTTTAGATTTGAAGGATTAGCTGAGATGAGTTTCTGTTTTACAGGAAACGATCTTTGGACAAAAAAACGTTCAACTAGACCCCAATAACAGATTTTCTTAATGACTGAGGCGTAACCAGTCTTATGCAAAGTTACTCAAAATAGTTATGTTTAACTGGCCATTTTGTATGAATTTTGCTTATATTTGCATACAGTATCAGGTTTATCATCCAACCATTCATTTCATGAAACAAAAAGATATGATGCGCAGAGCGATTGCTTTGTCAGAAAATAGCGTGCAAAACGGTGGAGGCCCTTTCGGCGCCGTCATTGTAAAAGATGGAGAGGTTATTGCTGAAGCATCAAACAGCGTGACGATAGACAATGACCCAACCGCACATGCAGAGGTCAATGCCATCCGTTTAGCCACCAAAAAATTGGGAACATTCAACTTGTCGGGTTGCGAAATATATACATCCTGCGAACCTTGTCCCATGTGTTTAGGCGCTATTTATTGGGCCAAGATCGATCGTATTTATTATGCCAACAATCGGAAGGATGCCGCCCGAATTGGTTTTGGCGATGATTTTATCTATCAAGAGCTCTCGCTTAAGCCATCGGAGCGTGAGAAACAGATGGAGATTTTACTTCCCGATGAAGCCCG
>CALNBT010000108.1 GCA_937874345.1 uncultured Prevotella sp. | reverse complement strand
GATGCTCAGTTCATCTATCAGGATGGAATGCGAGACGCTGTTGCTGTGATGGCCGTTAAATTTGGAAACGATAGTATCGCTTCACAAAATGTAAGGATGTCTTCACCTTCACATTTCTCGATTAGGATTTCAGATACAAATAAATTCGGAATAAAAGATATTAAAGGCTATTTCTTGCTTAATCATGCCCAATATGGCGCAGATACTTATAGTACAACCTTTAAGCTGATGATTCTGTCCAATATCTCACTTGTAAGGATTCACGAAAAAAAAATCAGCGGAAAATCTACTCCCGATTCAATTTCCAGCGGCCATCAAGGTGAAGGACATGCATTGGGGGATACCTCCCATTTGAAAGTTGCTACTGGACCAATCATCCGAAAGCCTGTTGATGCCAAAGTTCCTCCCACAAGAAAGAAATAATAATTTAAACCTCCAGAGATTAAGTATAAATAGTCTTTTCACTCCAATATTTTAGTTGATATATCAAAAATGAATCGTGAAGCCATTATTCAAATGAAACATAACTATTGTCATTCACTAAAATCCCTTTTCTTGCTTTTGGGATTATCTTTATTATCGGTTAGTAATACGTTTGCATGCACAAACTTTATAGTTGGCAAGAAAGCTTCCATCGACGGTTCTGTGATTTGCTCATATAATGCAGATGATTACGGCATGTTCTTAAATTTATGCCATTTCCCTGCAGGCAAGCATCAACCTGGAACCTTGAGAGATATTTATGATTGGGATACCAATGAATATCATGGTCAGATTCCAGAAGCCCTCGAAACCTATAATGTAATTGGCAATATCAATGAATATCAAGTGACCATTGGTGAAACTACTTATGGGGGAAGAGAAGAAATGATTGACTCAACCGGTATCATAGACTACGGATCGTTGATTTACATTGCACTGCAACGCTCGAAAACAGCTCGTGAAGCCATCAAAGTAATGACGAGCTTGACCAACCAATATGGCTACAACAGTTCTGGTGAGACATTCACTATCTGCGATCCAAACGAAGCTTGGATCATGGAAATGATGGGGAAAGGTGCTGGAAGCAAAGGTACTGTTTGGGTAGCTGTGCGTATTCCAGACAATGCAATTTGTGGTCATGCCAATCAAAGTCGCATCGGAAAGATTGACATGAAAGATAAAAATAATGTCTTGTATTCGAAGGATGTAATCAAGTTTGCAAGGTCAAAAGGATGGTATAATGGTAAAGATGCAGATTTCTCTTGGAAACTAACCTATGCTAAACCAGATTTTGGCGGCAGAAGATTTTGTGAGGCCCGCGTTTGGAGCTTCTTCAATCATTTTCAAGATATGGCCCGTTATTTGCCATGGGCATTAGGAAAAGATGCAAATGCTGAAGACATGCCGTTGTGGATTATTCCAAATAAAAAAATTAGTGTTCAAGATATTCAAGCTTGTATGCGTGACCACTATGAAGGTACGCCACTAGCGTTGGACAGCTCCGATATAGGTGGTGGTATTTGGCAAATGCCATATAGGCCAACTCCATTGGAATATAAAGTAGGGGAGACACAATTCTTCAATGAACGACCCACCTCTACCCAGCAGACCGCTTTTTCGTATGTCAGTCAGATGCGAAATTGGTTACCTAGAGAGATTGGTGGTGTACTATGGTTTGGAAATGATGATGGAAATATGATCGCTTATACACCAATATATTGTGGAAATACCATTCAACCTGAATGTTATAATACAAAAGGAGCAGATGCCGTTAATTTTTCCGACAAGAATGCTTACTGGGTTTGCAACTGGGTAAGCAACATGGTTTATCCTCGGTACAGTCAGTTATTTCCAGATTTAAAGCTGGTGAGAGATTCTTTGGAATCCTCTTATTTTAAACAACAGCAAGTTGTTGAAAATGAGGCTGTTAGACTTTATGGTATTGACAAGTACCAATCTGTCAAGTACTTAAATGATTATAGCAATCAAACAGCTCAAAGCATGTTATCACGCTGGAAAACGTTGGCCACACATTTGATTGTTAAATACAACGATATGGCAATCAAACCAGAAACAAAAGGTCAATTCACGAGAACAAAGACTGGCATTGGAGCAACAGTTATTCGGCCAGGTTTCCCAAAACCTTTTGCAAAGAAGCTTACGGAACAAACGGGAGATAAATTTATGGTTCCCAAAGCCAAATAAGAGATCTAGCGTGTTTTGATTCTTGCTGGACGATACTAGCAAAAATAGATATCCCAATCAGAAGAAAACTTTTTTTGATTGGGATTTATTTATTCCATGTTTTCGTATAGAACTATTTTTTGTATCTATGGTGAGAGTTCGGAATTGATGCCGACGTAAAAATGTTAGGGTGTCGATTCTATTTCACAAATAGATTGTTCAAAACTCCTATTTATCATAATAAGGATTATATGAAAATATGCCAGCTATTCTGTACATGTAATAAATCTTCTGTTCATCGAGATTTTGCAACTGTTTAGCAAAGTCATTGAGTTTGTCCATCAATATCCAGGAAATCGAATAGCAATTCATATCATATTGCTCTGCGAACTTATGTATTTTGAAAAATAAAAAAATGAGCTGATTATTTAGATTGATGAATGATATGTTTAAAATGACTCGAAGTTAAATGATTGATAGATTATTGTTGCAATAAAACATTTGCAATAACGTTATTTTAATGATGAACCGACAAAGAATATTCATAACATATCTCTCATTGTTGTTCTGTGTCTTGATTTCTAAGGCTCAGAGTTTCACCCTACAAGGAAAAGTTGTTGACAATCAGCAGAATCCTGTAGAATTAGCATCTGTATCTTGTTTGGCGCAAGGCAAAGCTACTGTGACATCTTTGAAAGGTGAATTTAGCATGCAATTGATGTCCGCCGATTCTGTTAAAATAAAGTTCTCCATGATTGGTTATCAATCAAAGACACGTGTATTGATCAATCCTCATGGTAAGCAAACAATGCAGATTGTTTTATTGCCTGATGACCATACGCTTGATGAAGTGCAAGTCAAGGGCGAAAAAATTCAAACCGGACAGACTCAAAATTTAAAGATTGAACATGCCAAATCCATGCCTTCTGTTTCGGGAAATGCTGTTGAAGAGCTGATTCAGACACAAGCTGGGGTTTCTACCCATAGCGAGCTTTCGTCTCAATATAATGTTCGCGGAGGATCATTCGATGAAAATAGCGTGTATATCAATAATATAGAAATTTTCAGACC
The DNA here is from genome assembly GCA_937874345.1 of uncultured Prevotella sp. Lineage (GTDB taxonomy): Bacteria > Bacteroidota > Bacteroidia > Bacteroidales > Bacteroidaceae > Prevotella. Next base: position 2,088 of record CALNBT010000108.1, on the reverse strand, counting down.
CTACTTGGTTCGATCCGGTCAGCAGGAAGGCTTGTCAATTATTAACCCCTATATGGTTGAACAAATAGGATTTTCTACCGGAGGTTTTGAGGCGAAATATGGAGATAAGATGTCTTCTGTGCTTGATATCACCTATAGAACTCCGAAACCGTTTGAGGCGAATATTTCGGCCTCGATGCTGGGTGCAGGTGCATTTGTGGGCTTTCGGAAGAATAAACTGGCATGGAGCAACGCTATTCGGTATAAAACCAACAAGTATTTGCTGGGTTCTTTGGAAACAAAAGGAGAATATCGCCCTGACTTTCTGGATTATCAAACCTATCTAGTCTACCAGCCCAATAAGCGATGGACGTTGTCATTTATAGGCAATATTTCGGATGATCACTATCAATTTACACCCCAAAATCGAGAAACAGCATTTGGTACGTTGGAAAATGTGAAAGCTTTTAAAGTTTATTTTGATGGAAATGAGAAAGACCGTTTTACAACATTCTTTGGTTCTCTGAATATAACGCGACATTTGGGAGATTCGACCTTCGTGTCACTTCTGGCATCAGCCTTCTCTACAAACGAACGAGAAAAATATGATATTCAAGGGCAATATTGGTTAACCCAGACCGAAACAAGCGAAAATTTAGGCATCGGGACGTATTTCCAACATGCACGCAATTATCTGAAAGCGAATGTTGGAAATATCAAACTGTTGATTAATCACACGACAAAAGTGCATCGAATGGAAGGCGGATTAACTTACAAATTAGAGCATATCACCGAGAACGCTGCTGAATATGAAATGCGTGATTCGAGCGGATACAGCATTCCGCATACCGGAAAAGATTTGTACATGTACTATTCTTTACGAGCCAAGAACCAACTGAATGCTCATCGGCTTGAAACCTATTTACAAGATACCTATCGCTTTACAAATCAGTCTGGCAATACGCATTATACTTTGAATTATGGCATTCGGATGAGCCATTGGAGTTTTAATAATGAATTAATTGTAAGTCCAAGATTATCATTAGGTATCATACCTTCGTTCAATGAAAATATGACGATTCGGTTTGCTACTGGTCTTTATTATCAAGCGCCATTTTACAAAGAGATTCGAGATACGACAACTGTCAATGGAATCACCTATGCTGCGTTGAATATGAAAGCCAAAAGTCAGCGGTCCATCCATGCCATAGCTGGAATGGACTACCGTTTTCGTTTGAACAGCAGACCCTTTAAATTTTCTGCAGAAGCTTACTATAAAGCTTTGAGCAATCTTGTACCTTATAGTGTGAACAATGTGCAAGTAATTTATTATGGTGACAATATAGGTACCGGACATACCGCCGGGCTTGACTTAAAACTGTTTGGAGAGTTTGTTCCAGGAACCGATTCGTGGATAAGTTTTTCGGTGATGGATGCCAAAATGAAACTCAATGGAAAGTCTATTCCTATGCCAACCGATCAACGGTATTCTGTCAATTTGTTTTTCACAGATTACTTCCCAGGTACAGATCGATGGAAGATGTCACTTAAATTGGCATTTGCTGATGGCCTACCCTTCTCTGCGCCACATCAGGAATTAGAAAACAACATTTTTAAGGCCCCAGCCTATAAACGCGTAGATATTGGCATGAGCTATCGATTGCTTGACAATGAAGACGGACGTTCGAATTCTCCATTTAAAAATATCTGGTTGGGGATTGATGGATTGAACCTGTTTGATATCAGAAATGTCAACTCGTATTATTGGATTACGGATGTCACGAATCATCAATATGCTGTGCCGAATTATCTGACTGGTCGTCAGATAAATCTAAAAGTAAGTATTGACTTTTAAAGCTTGGCAAACATGAATAGGAATTTGGTAGCGCAGAAATTGGTATATCATTGTCGCTTATGGATGATGCTTGTTTTCTTGAATTTGATGACGATCAGGGGCTTGGGACAGACGAATGAGATATTCAACGAATCTGTTGCTTCTTTGCAAGTGGTGGCAGGCGACGATTGGCTCTCTCCTCCTATAGTCAAGCTTGAGGGTGAGCCTATGAATATTTCATTTGACTATTTATCACATGATTATCATCGTTTTAC
>CALNBT010000107.1 GCA_937874345.1 uncultured Prevotella sp. | reverse complement strand
TTGGTATTTTGCTGTGGTTGTCTTTGCCATCTATCGCACAGCAAGCTAACTATTCTAAGATGTCATCATTGGTGCGACGTCTGACAGTTGAGCATGCTGCCAGTCATCAGATTGCTACCAACAGAAACCAAGTTCCATTAAAAGACAATCATGGCGCTTCACCCGAATTATGTGCATTTGTACAGATTGATGGCAATGCAGATTCGATTATGCAAGCCAATGGATGTCGGAAATTGGCTGGCTTTGGCCATATCTTTATTGCCAGCGTACCAATAAACCGACTGTCTCAATTGTCTTTAGAAAAAGAAGTTAAAAGAATTGAAGCGCGACAGGGTAATTCTCTTCATATGGATTCTGTTGCCAGAGAGCTCAATGCGTTTCCTGTTTATGCCGGGAAATCCCCTTTGCCACAAGCTTTCACAGGCAAAGGTGTTGTGGTTGGCGTTCAGGATGTGGGATTTGATTTGACCCATCCTAACTTTTATGATGCTACAGGACTGCTATATCGAATCAAAAGGTTTTGGGATCAACTTGCCCCATACAAACCTGGAAGTCAACTTTATGTTGGTGACGAATATACCACAGAGAGTGAATTGCTTCATAAAGCACATTCGCTGGATGGATTAAAGCAGACACACGGAACCCATACTTTGGGCATTGCAGCCGGAAGTGGTTACAATAGTGCCTATCGTGGAATGGCATATGAAAGTGATATCTGTTTAGTCAGTAATGCTATCTCGGCGGATGCTGAACTGATTGATAGTGCGAACTATTCAAAATATACCTATTCGACAGATGCACTGGGTTTCAAGTACATGATGGATTATGCACAAAAAATGAATCAGCCCTGTGTTATTTCTTATAGTGAAGGGTCAAATCAAGATTTCAGTGGTGAAGACGTACTCTATGAACAGATTCTAGACAGTTTGTCTGGTCCAGGAAAAATTATCGTGGCATCAGCAGGAAATGATGGATTGCAGAAGACTTATTTTCGCAAGCCAGTTGGTGTATCTTCTGCAGGAACATTTGTTTATGACAGCAATGGGATGGCGTACTTAACCATGAAGTCATCTTCAAGATATAAAATCAAGCTTGTTGCTTACGGAATCACAGAAGATTCAGTTGTTATTTCATCTCGACAGATACCTTATAACAATGGACAGATTCTTAACGATACTGTAATGTTAGGAGGAAGGCAGCATGTTATTTTGGCCATTAGTTATCCATCTAGTTACAATGCCAGTGAGACCGTTAGTGATGTGTTGATAAAGTCAAATCCGGATGTAGGTGTCAGTTTGCCATTTTCTTTCGAAGTACAAGGAAATTCTGCTGATGTCGAGGTATATCGGGGCAATGGTTATTGGGTTACAAATAGTATTCGTCCAGCATTAAGTGCAGGAGAATGCACACATAGTGTCAATTCTCCGTCAAGTGCTCCGTCGGTTATCTGCGTTGGTGCAACGTCATATCGCACATCTTTCACAAACTATCTAGGTGAAAAGAGATTGTACAATCAAGGTTCTAACGGTATTCGAGGACCCTATTCTTCAGTGGGACCTACTTATGACGAGCGAATCAAGCCAGATGTCATGGCTCCCGGAACCAATGTGATTTCGTCTTACAGTAGTTATTATATTGAAGCGAATCCCAATGCCAGTGATGTTAAGTCGGATGTTGAACATTTTCAGTTTAATGGACGAACCTATGCATGGAACTGTAATTCAGGAACATCTATGGCGACC
>CALNBT010000106.1 GCA_937874345.1 uncultured Prevotella sp. | reverse complement strand
CTCAACAGATCTGACATTCTGGCGTCTTCGCAGCCCAAGCCCGAAACCAGTTGTTTACCTTTATCGGTAAGCGAGAAACACATCTGCCGACGGTCGTTTTCGCCAACGCACCTTTGTACCAAGCCCTTTGATTCGATGGAGCGCAGCACCTTCGACATGTTCGATGAGGTGATGCCCAGCATGTCGCCCAATTGGCCGGAGGTGAGGGTTTTAGATTCGTTGAGCGAACACAGCGCCATGCCTTCGTTCAGGCAGATGCCGAATTTCTGCTCGAACCCCATTTCGTAGGTGGCTATCGATCGTTGGATATCGCGTATTCTACACAAATTTTTCATTTTAGCGGATTTAATGAACAGCGCCCATGCCACAGATTCTCTTGCATTTGCCGCATTCGATGCATTTTGTTTCATCGATGACAGGCAATCCGAAGCCTTTTTGCGTGATGGCTCCCACGGGACAGTATGGAATCATTGGACAAGGGTGGTTTTGCGGACATCTGTGTGGGTTTACTTGTAGTGCCATATGTTTTTTTGTTTTGTTGATGATTGAATAACTGAACGCAACCTCTTCGCCAATGATGTTTTACAATTGGGGATAGGGGTCGAGTGCGATCAACTTTCTTAATCATACGCTTTACCTCGCTTCGACCGCTCGAACGAACAGGCGAAGATTGTATTTCGCGTTTATAGCTCCCTCCCTTTCGGGAGGGTTGGGGCAGGTCCCCTTATTTCTTATTCAGCAATACCTGGTCGATGGCTTTTTTGAAATCGCCCTTGCTCATCGCACCCATGGCCATCTGTGGCTGACCTTCTTTGGGGATGAACAGCAAGGATGGGATAGAGCGGATGCCAAAGGCTGCAGCCAGTTCCTGTTCAGCATCGGTGTCTACCTTGTAAACCTGAATGCTGTCACCATATTCTTCCTGCAACTGCTCCAAGATTGGCGCAACCATCTTGCATGGACCACACCAGTCTGCATAAAAGTCAACGATGGCAGGCTTGTCTCCTAGATATTTCCATTCGTTGGGGCTGGTTTCAAAATTTGCTACTTTTGTCAGAAATTCTGCTTTTGTCAATTTTATTGGTTTCATTTTATTTTCTTTTTGAACGTTATTACTTTGTTCTTTTGTTTGATCGTTACCTTGTTCGTTGGTACTTTTTTGTGCGTTTCCACAAGCTGACATGCTGATGAGCATGAGGGCAGCCATTAAAATTTTTTTCATTATTTCTCAGGTTTGTATTTTTTAAATTCGTATACCTTTTTCTGTCGATCACCGCGCGATGCACATCCTGCCGCACCACAGAGCGATATGTTGAGGATGCCCTGTAACAGTAACAATCCCGCCAGGATGTAGAAGAGGTTGTCTTTGCTGATGATGGCGTATACGCCGAACCCTATTCCGGCAAGCAGTTGGATGATGCGACCTGTACTCCAGTCTTTCAATAAATTATTCATGTTGTTTATCGTCTTTTTTATTAAACATATCGAATAACAGTCCGCCCATCAAGGCACCCCAAAGGGTACTCATAAAGGGGGAGGAGGTAATGGGACATGTTCCTGAGCTGCAGCCCACAAATTTCCAATAAAGAAAGCCTCCCACGGCCCCGACAGCCATTCCGATGACTGCAAGCCGGTATTTTTTGATGATGTTCATTGGTGCCATGTCTCCATTCTTTTTTTTATCATTGTCCATTGGAAAATATTTCCTTTGGAACTTAACGATGCAAAGATAGTATTTATTTTCCAATGGAAGATAATTCTTTAAGAAAATTTATCAATTTCATGGAAAAAAGATGCTTTTTTTGTGTCGAAGGGTAGGATAGTAGAATCAAACCCTGCCATGAAGTGTATCGTTTGGAGCCGCAAAGTGGTTTATTTCGTGCGGCAAAATGCATCATTTCGCGACGCAAAGTGTACCGTTTGAAAGGGCCCGACAGGCGCGAGCACGGCCCAGGACGGTGGGCATTTGCATCGGCATATTTCGCATCGGCGATTGCGTGAGGTGAAAACGTAACAACAAGCCAACAATCTCTACCTATCGTTTTAAAGTTTGTTCACAATGGGATGGAAAGCATAGTTCCATATTGTCGCAATGATTTACTGTTAATAGATTGATAATCAGTCTTTTAATTTGTCAGACTAAAACTATTTGTTTAGGTATTTGAAGATAAGTTGGCAAGTATCAACGAGAAGTAATCTATTTAACGAATCTTGATATTAAACTCTGTAAATTGAACTGTTTCTGCATTTTTATGGTGTATATTTGCGGTTGAAAGATGACAAAACACAACAGAAAAAGGATTTCTGTACCATCGACATTACCTAATAATGACACACAAAAAATGGAAAACGACAACATGAAAATGGAAGTGACCGAAATGGATGTGGAAAATGCCATGAAAAACACGTTTTTTAAAATGATGAGGATCGAGCAGCCGGGCCAGGTCAGGTGGCTTGGAACGGCTGCCGACCTTGTCGAATTGGTTCACCTGATGTGGCTCAACGGCCTTACCATTGACGAGCAGGGCAACCTGCTTTGCTTTACGCACACCGTAGGGCGCCTTTGCCACCGCCTGAGCGTCAAGCCACCGACCAATGCCACGGCTGTGATGAACAACATCAAACGGCGCAAAAACCTTGACCGTTTGTTGGTGGTGCGCTGCCGAAGGATGATGGAGCAGGGCGAAAGAAGGCCGTTGGGGAGACTCATAAGGGTTACACCCGCAGCTCGGGAGGTTTCCCTGACCTATTCCAAAAGGGTGGGTGACTGAACGGTAAGGGTTGGGGAGGCATGCCCCTCATGGCCTCCCCCCC
>CALNBT010000105.1 GCA_937874345.1 uncultured Prevotella sp. | reverse complement strand
GCCGGTCCTGCCTTCAATGCCGATTCTGCCTATGCTTTTACGAAGGCTCAATGCGAATTTGGTCCCAGAACGATGAATAGTGTGGCACACGATCGATGTGCCGACTGGATTATCAGCAAGTTCCGTCAATATGGTTGCAACGTTGTTTCACAAAAAGCTGATTTGAAAGGTTACGACGGAACCATCCTGAAGGCACACAATATCATCGCAAGTTACAAACCTGAAGCAGCAAAGCGCATTTTGCTTTGTGCACATTGGGACAGTCGTCCATGGGCCGACAACGATCCGGACAGCACCAATTGGCACAAGCCCGTGATGGCAGCCAATGATGGCGCCAGCGGTGTCGCAGTAATGTTGGAAATTGCCCGCGTATTGAGTAAAGATACAACCTTGTCCTATGGTATCGACTTTGTTTGTTTTGATGCCGAGGATTGGGGAACACCCCGTTGGGCAAATGTTTCTGATGATGCCGATTCTTGGGCTTTGGGTGCGCAATATTGGTCCAAAAACCTCTCCAATGGGCCTCGTCCACAATTTGGTATTCTATTTGATATGGTAGGAGGTCAGGGTGCAAAATTCTACCAAGAGTCAGCTTCCAACCGTTATGCGTCCGATATAGTCAAGAAAGTTTGGAAAGCATCGCGGGCCATTGGTTATGGCGGTTATTTCCCCAATCAAGAGGGAGGCTATATTACCGACGATCATATTCCAGTGAACGAGAATGCTAAAATCCCTACCATAGACATTATACCTTATTATCCCGACTGTTCACAGAGCACCTTTGGACCAACTTGGCACACCATCAGCGATACAATGGACTATATCGATAAAAATACGCTTCATGCTGTTGGACAAACAGTGATCCAGGTGTTGTTTACCCAACCTTAATTATTTTATACCATGCGTTTATTCTGTCGTTTTCTTCTTCTAATTGCATTGTTGGCAGATGTCCCCCTTTTTGCTCAACAATTGCAAAATCCTGTATTGAAAGGCGTTGCTGATGCCGGCGTGATACGTTATGCAGGCAAGTATTATATTGGCGGAGTGCATACATATGGAGACTTCTATGTAAGTGACGACCTTGTGAATTGGAATAAAAAAATTCATGTCTTCGACCTTGATAACGACTGGACACATGGTACAGGGGCAAAGAATAATCAGGTGCATGCCGATGACATCAGTTACAGTAATGGCTTGTTTCACTTGTTGTTCAGTGTGAATTATTGGGGAAAGGACCGGCATATCGTTCATATTACACATGCTGTGTCTCCTACTGTCGAGGGTCCTTATAAGGAAGTTCGTCAAGATCAATGGACAGAGAACCGTATCGACCCGATGGCATTCAGGGATGACAACGGCAAATTGTACCTTTACATGGTGAAATTTACCGATGGTAATGCCATCTGGGTACGTCCCATGAATCAGGATTTCTCGTTTTCGGGCGATGCCATGCTGCAATTCAGTTCACAACCAGATACTTGGGAAACCCTGGACAACAGAGTTGCAGAGGGACCATTTGTTGTCAAATATCGAGGTCGATATTATATGATGTACAATGCCAACCATACAGCACCCGAGTATGGCAATTATCGATTGGGCGTTTGTGAGGCTTCTTCGCCGATGACGTTCAATACCGGTGGCAAATATTCCTATCCTGTTGTTGGACCTCGAACCGACCGTTCCTTGCAAGATCAGGCTCTTGAAACTTCTACCGACACACTCTTTACTCCTGGTCAGCCCAATATCGTTCGTGGCCCAAACGGTTGGGAGTGGTGGTTGGTGTATATGGCCAACCAGGGTAACCGGCGTGATCAGTATATCGACCGTATCCATTTCACCAATAACCGTCTGTACGTAGATGGTATCACAGGAAAGAATACCCCCGGATTCCATCCTGTGCCTGCCAAGCCCGAATACTCTGGCAAGAGCATTGACAGTTTGCGCACATCAGACGCTTTCCTGTTGGAGCTTACCTTTACAAGTGATGCCGTTCGACAAGGTATCCGTATCGGTGAAATAGATTATCTCTTACCTGACAGTTTCCCACGAGGCGTGCCCCATATTTGGCGAATTGAGAAAAACCACGATCAGATTAGTTTGTGGATAGACCAGGTTTTATTGAAAGATCACGTTCAGGGATCTATTCCCGATGGATCTTCCATTCGATGGATAGGAGGTGGGCAGCAATATCAAATAGCAAATGTCAGCTTTACCAATGGTTGGGATGAATACGGAAAATATTTCAGTGGATGGAATCCGTTTGAGGTGACGGATGGTGGTTTGCAATTGACGGCCAATGAAAGCTTGAAGGGGCCATCTGCCACTTCTTATTCGTTTAGTGCGATGTTGGGCAATCGGCAGCCACAAGTAGGTCGATATGGTGTTTATGCCATGTATGTCGACTCACGAAACTATGTGAAGGTAGTGTTGGATGTGGCCAAAAAACAATTGATTACAGAAAGTTGTTTCAAGGGTAAAACTAGTATTTCTGTCAAGCCGTTGTCAAGATATGACGTTCAGTATCCAGACATCAAGTATTCTGACAGTTTTGAAAAACAATATCGTTTCGATTCTCCCACACTGGTTTCGGGCATTCTCTGCCAAATGGAAAAAGGCAAGAGTGTAATAGGTACTCAACAGTTGAGCTACCTCGATGGAACGACATGGAGACCTTTAGACGTTACCATTGGGCCGTCAACCTATAATGGATACGAAGAAGTGAAGTTTGATGCGGTTCAGACTCGTGCCATCCGGATGATCAATAGCGAACCTACCGATCTGCAGCGCCATGTATATCGTATAGAAACACGTTGTGATTTGGCCTCACAATATCAGTTGCGGGTTGAACGTCGAGAAGGCGAATTGTATATCTATCTCGACAACCATGAAATGGAACATATCCTGTTAAGTCACTCACTACCAGCACGCATCGGATTGTTCAGTGATGGAAAAGACAGTGTCTTTGTAGAAAATTCTTTATATTATCCTGTGAAATAACAGAGAAAAACCATCTTGTGTTGTCAAGATATCTGGTGTTTTTCTAATTCGTATTCTAGTTCGATAATAACAAAAAGGCAGACTGAATAAGTCTGTTTTTTGTTGTCAACGAGCAATATTCATGCTCTGATGGATCAATATCATGTATATTGCCTGACAATGTCATTGATATTGTTCTGCGAAATGAATGACTTTGTAGAGCATATGACAGCTAAAGATCATGCAATATCAGTCAAATTGCAACCTGTCTCCGTCTTAAAAAAATAGCAAGTGATTGAAAATAAAGGCAATGCAAAATTTGAATATTTGACGATAAAAGACCTTTTGATTGGAAAAACGGGCAACATCAATGAGCAAGTCAAGATTTTTCCAATTGTAAACGATACGATTGAAGATGATTTTTCGATGATAATCATTACCTGTTCAGCCTTTTCGTAAGTCAGTAGGTACAAAATAAAAGCCCTCCCGGATGAACTTTCATCGGGGAGGGCCATTACCTTTAGTGTGTATCGTTTAGAAATCGATATCGATACCTGCACCAAGTACTTTATTGGTACGTGTAAACTGGTCGGTATTGTTAGACATGATAGGGTTGGTATCTGTCTCTGTGCGTTTGAAAGGCATTGTATACGACTTATTAAACTTATCGTAGTCAGTCCAGAAGTATGCAAGGTTCAGGCGTGCATTTTTCGTTACACGGATGGATGCTCCAAAGCCTACGGATGTACTGCTGGTTACAAAGCTCATGTCACTGAGAAAAGATCCGTCACCCAAACCATAACTGGTGTGCTGCATGCCGGCGCTAACCATGACATCCTTTGTAACATCCCATTCGGCACCTGCTAAAATTTCCTGGGTGTTTCCACTCAGCAACTTTTGCTTGTCATCTGCCATATCCGCATCTTTGTCGAAATAATAGTGGTACGAAACCATGGCACGCACGTTGGAAAGCACAGAATATTGAGCTCCGATGGTCCATAATGCAGGAATGTCGTTTGGTGTATTGACTCCATCTTTGAACATCCCTGTATCATCTCTTTTGGTGTTGTTTTGAATGTTGAGATTTGTACCAAACTCAAATCTTGTACCAATGTTCAAGGCACCGTATCTGAAGTCTACACCGATAATGGGTGTAACACCCCATCCGGTTTGGGTACAATCGAGATATTTGTCGGCCACCTTCTCCTTATACATGTTCATTTTGTCAGCACCGGCATTGAGTTGGGCTACCGCTGCTTCCAATGCGGTTTTTTGAGCGCCTGCCGGCAGCGTTGACGCCAAGGCACTTGCCTGTGCTGCTTGCTGGGTTAAAGAGATGGAATGCTCCTCAAAATAATCGTACAATCTTTCATCTTGCCCATTGATATTCGCTGTAATGTCTGTGATACTGCCTTGGTATTTGTTTAAAACATAATTGAAGCGCATACCGCCATAAGCAGCCCAGTGTTCATTAAACTTGTAAGTAGATCCCAATTGCAGGCCAAAGATATACTGTTGCCCATTCATATAGCTATTCAATGAATAGCCTGGTGTCTGTGATCCCAATCCTTCGCCTGCCAATAATGCCGGAATGATGGCAACTTGACGTTCAAATGATCCCAATCCATCATTGAAGGTAGCCTTTCCACCACCACCTACGAGCGCAAATGATGCTTGGAATCCCCATTTCTCATAGTTCAATGCAGCCTGAACGGAAGGAATGAAAGGTGCAGATGCTGTTCCTTTATAATACTTAGCGCCTTGTTCGTTACCTCCATTGAGGCGGAATGGCAATTCGTATGGCGTTCCTTGAAATGCTGGAAATTGAATACTGCTGTTGATATCACGGGTTTGGAATGCACTTTGTGCGTTGAAAGAAAGGTGGAGTCCTTTGTCCAAGAAAGCAACACCTGCTGGATTAGAATAAACACCATCAATGGCAATGACACCGTCGCGAGCAAAATTTCGATTGAATGCAATGTTTTGATTAGTGTTTGTGAGCAAGCCGCCTGCTTGAGCCATCGTTACTAAAAACAATAATGCTGTAATGATTAAATTTCTTTTCTTCATCTTAAATTCTTTAAAAATGGCTACAAATGTATTTATATTGCACAAATTAAATCTTTTTGTGCATCGTTTATTAATCATTATTAACTAAATGGGCATGGTTAACCGGCAATTTATGGAATTGAATGCCATAAAAGTCGGTAATGAGAGATATTTTTACTTTCGATAAATCTTTGTATTCTCTCTTGTTTATCTTAACTTTGTACCACGCACATGAAATATGTTAATGTCATAGTCCCGTTGCCTTTGGAAGGCACTTTCACTTACTCTGTTCCCAATCAACTGGAGGATAGCGTTCGGTTTGGCGTACGTGTAGCTGTCACTTTTGGAACATCGAAAGTACATACTGCCATTGTGGTCAAAGTACATGAAGAACAACCTTCTTTTAATGTCAAGGATATTATTGACGTGATAGATTCGACGCCAATGTTGATTGAACAGCAGTACCGTTTGTGGCAGTGGTTGTCAAACTATTATATGGCATCTCTTGGTGACGTTTATAATGCTGCCCTGCCCGCAGGGTTGAAAGTCGAGGAGAACTATAGACCACGTACCGAGACCTATATTGATTTGGCTGAGCCATTTCGTTCAGAACAATCATTGCATGTCGCGATGGATATGTTACAACGAGCCCATAACCAACAGGATGCATTGGCACATTTTCTTCACATCTCTCATTGGGAAACGCTTGAAGGAGACCAAACTCAAGAACCGGTGGTAGATATAACCCGCGAGGAATTGATGAATGTGGCGCATTGCTCGTATGCCGTTGTTAAAAAATTGATTGAACGAAAAATCCTGTTCGCTTACGAGCAGGAAGTAGGAAGATTGAATCATGGTGGCGAAGAACATCTGGAGAATGTGAAGCGCTTGAATGAAGCTCAGCAAAGTGCTTACGACCAGATACTATTCCAATTTTTCAAGAAAGACGTAGTTCTTTTGCATGGTGTTACCTCCAGTGGAAAGACGGAAATCTACATACATCTGATTAAAAAGGCACTTGAAGAGAAGAAACAAGTCCTCTATCTGTTGCCAGAAATTGCATTGACAGTTCAAATAACCAGTCGGTTGCGCCATGTATTTGGTAATCAATTGGGTATTTATCACTCGAAATACAGTGATGCAGAACGGGTGGAAATCTGGAAAAAACAACTTTCTTCTAATCCATACAATGTGGTGTTGGGCGCCCGTAGTGCCGTGTTTCTGCCGTTCAGCCGACTTGGACTCGTAATTATAGATGAAGAGCATGAGACTTCTTTCAAGCAGCAAGACCCTTCTCCGCGATATCATGCCCGTTCGGTCGCTATCGTATTGGCTAATATGTATAAGGCAAAAGTTTTACTTGGAACGGCCACTCCTTCGATGGAAAGCTATTATAATGCCGAACAGGGAAAATATGGTTTGGTGACTTTGAATACCCGTTACAAGGATATTGAATTGCCCGAAATCAATGTCGTCGATACCAAAGACCTTCAGCATCGCAAGATGATGACAGGACCGTTTTCGCCGTCGCTCATTGGCGCGATAAAAAATGCTCTGCAAAACGACCAGCAAGTGATTCTCTTTCAGAATCGAAGAGGCTTTGCCCCGATGGTGGAGTGCAGAACCTGTGGTTGGGTTCCAAAGTGTACCAACTGCGATGTATCGCTGACATTTCATAAAAACATGAATCAGTTGACCTGTCATTACTGTGGTTTTACGTATCAGGTTCCAACAGTGTGCCCTGCTTGTGGAGCCACTGATTTAAGAGGACGTGGCTATGGTACAGAGAAAGTGGAAGAGTATGTGCAGCAGTTGTTCCCTGAAGCACGCGTGGCTCGAATGGATTTGGATACGACCCGTACTCGGAATGCGTACGAAAGACTGATTGACGATTTCTCGAATGGACGTACCAATTTGTTGATTGGTACGCAAATGGTGAGCAAAGGCTTGGATTTTGGCAATGTAAGTGTGGTTGGTATTCTGGATGCAGACACCATGTTGAATTATCCGGACTTCCGTTCTTATGAGCATGCTTATATGATGATGTCGCAAGTTAGTGGGCGTGCAGGCAGAAAAGGAAAGCAAGGAAAGGTTTATTTGCAGACAAAGAATAAGGACTTGCGCCTTATCCATCAAGTGGTTCACAATGATTTTTCAAGCTTTTATCATGATTTGCTGGAAGAACGTAAATCGTTTTTGTATCCACCTTTCTATCATCTGGTGTATATTTACCTTCGCCATCGTCATGAAGATATCGTTGAAACGGCAAGCGTTGAATTGGGAAGCCGTTTACGACAATGGTTTGGCGACAGAATATTGGGCCCAGACAAACCAGCTGTATCAAGGGTGAAAAATTTGTTTATCCGCAAATTAGTGATCAAATTGGAAAATGGTATCGATCAAAAAATGGTAAGGCAGTACCTTCGTCTGGCACAACAACAAATGACGGAACAACGTTCTTATGCGGCATTACAAATTTATTTTGACATAGATCCTTTGTAGTATATGTAACAATGATTTTCCTAAAAGCCTCCAAAACGAATATTTGTTTTGGAGGCTTTTAGGAAAATCATTGTCGTAACCAAAAAGATGATGACAAAGAACGACCAAAGGACTTTATTAGATTGACCCGTTTGAATCTTCAAGAAGAATCTCACATATTTAAATAGCATTGACATTAAGATGGATCTGCAATAGGATCCGGCTCTGGAAGTACCTTTTCGTCTTTCTTCTCTGTTGGATAAGAGATACGGGTATGGTACATTGCCTTTAATTTTTCGATCAGCAACTGTTTGGTGAGCGACACATCCCTAAAGGTGATGGGACAAGCCGTAAAGGCACCCATGCTCATTTGCTGGTCGATAATCATATTCGTGAGATTACAGATGGTCTCTTCTGTATACTCAGGAAGCGAACGCGAAGCTGCTTCTACGGAATCTGCCATCATCAGAATGGCCTGTTCACGAGTGAATGGATTCGGTCCTGGGTATCTGAAAGGCTCTTCGTCGACCTCTTCTTCAGGGTGTTCGTTTTTGTATTTAACATAAAAATATTTGGTAACACCTGTACCATGATGAGTCAGAATAAAGTCTTTGATGAACTGAGGCAGATCGTTTTGTTCAGCGATCTTGACCCCTTCAGTCACGTGACTGATGATAATACGTGAACTTTCTTTGTATGATAAACCCACATGTGGGTTTGCTCCTGCTTGATTTTCCGTGAAGAAGACAGGGTTTGACATCTTACCAATGTCGTGATACAACGCTCCTGTACGAACCAACAGACTGTTTGCACCAATCCTATTCGCAATTTCGGCGGCCAAATTTCCAACAGTGATTGAATGTTGGAATGTTCCCGGAGCAATTTCACTTAGGTGTCGCAAAAGACCTTTATTGGTATTGGACAATTCGAAAAGTGTTACATTTGATGTAAAGCCGAACGTTTTTTCAATCAAGTACATCAAAGGATAAGACAGCAATAGCAATATACTGTTGACGACGAAATGATAATACATACCTGTATCCAACTTGTCAAACCAGTTATTTTGCATTAACTGAAGGGCAAAATAAGTAGTTATGTAAGATATTCCGACAAAGATTGCTGTCTTGAACAATTGAGAACGTTGTGATAATTCGCGCAATGAATAAATGGCAACCAACCCTGCAACAATCTCAATGATGATGAATTCGTACTGATATCTCACAGCTGCCGCACACAATAGAACAATGGTCACATGGGTCATGAAAGCTGTCCGTGAATCCATGAACATGCGTGCAAACATCGCCGCCATCGTTAACGGGACGATATATACGCTGAAGAAGTTATGTTGCACCATCAACGACACAAAGATAGGGAAGATAGTAACCATCACATACAGCATGGTTATACTGCGAGGTTTGCTGAAATAATCTTTTCTAAAGAGAATTAGGTACGTTGTAAACAGCAAAATGAGGATCGATACGTATAAGATCTGTCCGATGGCAGTATCCTTCATTTGCCCTGATGATGCGTTTCTTCTTAGAATTTCTCGTTCGTATGAATTAAGAACTCGATAAGTATAGTCATCAACGATGTCGCCTCGGTCGATAATTTTCTGTCCACTGATAACCATTCCGCTGGCAATCGGAATACCACTGAGAATATCATTTTGCTCGGTTTCACTTCTCTGCTTGTCGTATGCTAAGTTGGGTTCGATGTATTCATTGAGGTTGCAACGTTGTAGCACCTGCCTGAATGGTGCCAGATGTTGGTCTGTGAGCAACTTCTCATAAGCTGATAATGTGGAATATATGCAGTTGACCTGAAGACTTTGAGCCTCTTTTCCGCTCACTACCCGAATCATATTCGTCGAGTCTTTCGCTTCTGTATTGAATTCAGGTGTTCCCATGATTCCGGCTTGATAGAGTCGGTGCATTCTATCCAAGAGAATGTACATATAAGCCGTTGGCAATCCGGGTATGCCTAACTTGAAATCTTGTTTGAACCGTTCTATTTGTTGCTTTTCAACCGATGGTACATAATTAAAGTAAGGATGAAACGACTCTAGCAATGAATCTTTTTCATGTTGGATTGCTTCATCGGTTTTATAGATAGGAAAGTCAAAATTGGCAATAAACGACTGATACATCCATGGCTTACCCACGTCATAATGAAATTGCTGTCGGGCATTTCGGGGGAGAAACCATGCAATCAAGGTGATGGTAATGCCTGCCAGCAGGGAGCGAATGATGATATTTCGCCAGTTTGGGTGGAAAGAGATATGTAATTTGGGCATGTTACAAAAGAGTTGGTGTGCAACGATATTACTTGTGAAATGCTCATCTTGCCAATGGTCAATGAATTGTTTGTTCCATTCAAATCAAGGATGACATACGATGGTAATGATGTATTACCATGCGAAAATACGAAAAATTTATTCTATAATGCAAAAAAATGACTACTTTTGCAACATATTTTATCATCTTATCCTCAATTATTAAAATGGCAGATAGAAGAGTAAGGGTACGATTTGCACCTAGTCCAACCGGACCTTTGCACATTGGTGGTGTCCGGACAGCACTTTTTAATTATCTTTTCGCTCGTCAACAGGGTGGCGATTTCGTATTCAGAATAGAGGATACCGACACAAACAGATTCGTGCCTGGTGCAGAAGAATACATCTTGGAGTCGTTCAAGTGGCTCGGCATCAAGTTTGATGAAGGCGTAAGCTTTGGTGGTAATTATGGTCCTTATCGACAGAGTGAACGTAGAGACATCTATAAAAAGTACGTTCATCAATTAGTTGAGCTTGAAAAAGCTTATTATGCTTTCGACACTGCTGAGGAATTAGATGCCAAGAGAAATCAAATTCCAAACTTTCAGTATGATGCGCATACCCGAATGCAGATGCGTAATTCGCTCACAATGGATCAATCTGAATGGCAACAGCTGATTGCTGATGGTGTTCAATATGTTGTTCGATTTAAAATTGAACCGGGACGTGAAGTTCATGTACAGGATATGATTAGAGGTGAAGTGGTCGTTAAGAGTGATGTCTTGGACGATAAGGTGTTGTACAAGAGCGTAGACGAATTGCCGACTTACCATTTGGCCAACATTGTCGATGATCATTTGATGGAGATTTCGCACGTTATCCGCGGTGAGGAGTGGCTTCCCAGCGCTCCATTGCATGTGTTGCTATACGAAGCTTTCGGTTGGACAGACACCATGCCGATATTCGCCCATCTGCCCTTATTATTGAAACCTGAAGGCAAAGGCAAGTTGTCTAAGCGTGATGGCGATCGACTGGGATTCCCAGTATTCCCTTTAGAATGGAACGATCCAAACTCTGGTGAGGTATCATCTGGATATCGTGAAAGCGGATATTTTCCTGAAGCTGTCGTTAATTTCTTGGCATTGTTGGGCTGGAATCCCGGTACAGAACAAGAAATGTTTACTTTGGAAGAGCTTGTTCAGGCATTCGATATCTCGAAATGTTCAAAGGCGGGTGCTAAGTTTGATTATCAGAAAGGCATTTGGTTCAACCACGAATACATCTTGCAAAAGAGTGATGCTGAAATAGCAACCCTTTTTGCGCCCATTGTTGCCAAAAATGGTGTGGATGAGTCGTTTGACCGGGTGAAGCAGGTCGTGCATTTGATGAAAGACCGCGTCAATTTCGTGAAGGAATTGTGGCCTTTATGCTCATTTTTCTTCGTTGCTCCAACAGAATATGATCTGAAAACTGTCCATAAACGTTGGAAAACGAATTCAGTTCAACAGATGACTGAATTAGCTGATTTGCTTGAGAACCTGACTGATTTTTCCATTGAAAGTCAAGAAACAACGGTTGAAAAATGGTTAGCAGAGAAGGAATACAAATTAGGTGATGTGATGAATGCTTTTCGTTTGGCATTGGTTGGCATCGGCAAGGGTCCGGGAATGTACGATATTTCCGGGTTCCTCGGGAAAGAAGAAACCTTGAATCGTTTGCACAAGGCCATCCAAGTGATTCCTACATTGGTGGCAGAGTAAATCTAATAGATAAACAATAAAAACTCAAACATTTCAGATAAGTGTATCAACTGGTCATATATTTGTATCTTTGTGGTGTCTATTTTGCCAGCATCTTCAGTGAGAAAGTTCGGAAGATGTGGCTGGGCGAGCAACAGACCATCAAGATGTTGAAGGAAAAAGTAAATCCCAACCAACAATATATTTGGTTTCATGCTGCATCGTTAGGCGAGTTTGAGCAGGGACGTCCATTGATAGAGCGCATCAGAATTGAATATCCCGAATATAAAATCCTATTGACTTTTTTCTCTCCATCCGGTTATGAGGTTAGAAAAAATTATGAATTTGCCGACATCGTTTGTTATCTTCCGATAGACACCATTCGCAATTCTCGAAGGTTTCTAAGGGCGGTGAAACCCTGTATGGCTTTTTTTATCAAGTATGAATTTTGGTATAATTACCTTCATATCTTGAAACACCGAGACATTCCAGTCTACAGTGTAAGCAGTATCTTCCGTGAAAACCAAATTTTTTTCCGCTGGTATGGCAAGAGTTATACGCATGTACTGAAATGTTTTACCCGATTCTTTGTCCAAAACGATGAGAGCAGACAGCTTTTGGCATCACTGGGAATCAGTCAAGTGGACGTAGTGGGTGATACTCGTTTTGACAGGGTGTTGCAAATTAAAGAAGCTTCTAAACATTTACCAATTGTTGAGGCTTTCAAGTCTGACAGTAAAGTGATGGTGGCTGGCTCTAGCTGGGAGTCAGATGAGGATATTTTTATCCCATTTATGAACCAACATCGCGATTGGAAAATGATTATCGCACCGCATGTCATATCAGAAGATCATCTCAAACAAATCGAGCAGAAGCTGCAGTGCGTCTCTGTTCGTTATTCGAAGACAACGCCAGAGGAAGCCTCCAGTGCCGATTGCCTGATCATAGACTGCTTTGGTCTGCTTTCAAGCATTTATCATTATGGCGAGGTGGCATATATCGGTGGTGGCTTTGGTGCCGGTATTCATAACCTTTTGGAAGCTGCCGTTTGGAATGTGCCAGTTATATTTGGCCCAAACAATCATCAATTCCAGGAAGCACAAGGCTTAAAACAAACTGCAGGAGGACTAGAAATAGCGGATGGGGCAACATTTGCTACCATCATGAATCGCTTGATGACAGATGCAGAATACTTGAACAAAACCGGATTGGCGGCAGGTAAGTTTGTTCAGGATAGCGCTGGTGCCACAGGAAAAGTTCTGCATAGGGTTGCATTATAGCTTTTAAAGAGATAAATTGATACTTCTTTGATAATGAACCTCATCTGTCTTGCCAGCTTCAAACGGCATAATTAGCAATGTTGTTTGATTTGAACATCGTACCGTCTATTTGTTTTCGAAAGTCAATGCCGGTCAAATCGCGTGTTAAAGTCATTAGGTTTGTTCCACAATTTGTTGAATTTTGCTAATCAATTGGCATACAATTGTTAAACATCTCTATTCCTTTTTGCAAATCGTTGTTTTACAATTGCTTACGTAAATACTCCTCCCCCACGGCAAAAAGGATGGTGTCCATCTTTTTGACTGTTCTTTTATCATAAATACCTTTCCACTTTCTTGATCCATCGATGCCATCTTAGGTTGAAAGATGGTATTATCAAGAAGGTGAATTCGGATATAAAAAAAGGAAAAAGGATTGGATGTTCTATTTATTTTGTATTTTGAAGCGACACAATACTCATTCTGTTGAAAAATAATATTATATTCTTTTCATTCAACTTACCTTAATTTCCGTAATTTTATGTAAGTTTGCAGAGTCTACGATGTTACACTTAACTGATCAATCTTACTGTCAAAATGAAAAAAAACTTAGTGATCGTCATCTTATGTTGCTTGATACAACAGCTGCAGGCCCAAATCGTTGGTGGAAAAACCTATCGAATCGAATCTGTTGCTTCATCAGGTAAGTCTTTTTTTGTAAAGAATTCGTCTCAGGACAATGCTGCTGATGTTGTATTGTGGACAGATACCAATGTCCCTTCCCAACAATGGACAGCCATCTTGAATGATGATGGCTCGTTTACCTTTCAAAATGTTTATTCAGGGCTATACCTAACGCGAAAGGGCATTGTTACAAGTTCTAGTCTCGTGAATCAAACTACTTTGGGTACGCTTTCCTCAGCTAAATGGGTGGTAGGTGCTGTTCCTGGATTGACAGACCAATATCAGCTGATACAAACCAATGCTACGAGTTCGTATTGTCTTACGGTGCTTGGCAGTACAGACGGTTCAAACATTGGGCTCAGTACGACACAAGCAGATGGCAGTAGCACACAACAACTTTGGAAGTTCGTTGAAGTAGATCCCATCACACAATTGACGACCTCTGTACGTGAACAGGTGATGAATGGTTGGACAGCACAGTTCCTGCGTCCCCATGATGTTAATTATTCATTTGGAGATGGCGGCGGATGGGGCGATGCCGAAATGCTTGAAACCATGCTTGACGCTTACGAGACATCGGGTAAGAAAGAATATCTGGACATTTTTACGAAGGCCTTTAATTATTTCCGTCTGAATGTCGGTGACGATTGGCTCAAGCTAGTGTACAATTCTTCTTACAAATGGTTTGGTCAAGACTTCAATGATGACGTAATGTGGATGATCATCGCATCAGCTCGAGCAGCTAAGTTGACCGGTATCACCACCTATTCTAATTTGGCAAAACGCAATTTTGACGCCATTTACAATCGCGCACTTAACCAATGGGGCATGTTGCGTTGGGCAGAGCAATCAGGCAATGTTAATGGAACAAACGCTTGTATCAACGGGCCCGCCGAAGTGGCCGCTTGTTACATTGCGATGATAACGGGAGATGAGTCGTATTTTGATAAAGCCCGAAAACTTTATGCCAATCAACGAAGGTATTTGTTCAATGCTGCTACCGGAAAAGTGTATGATTCCTTTACTTGGGATGCTTCTACCAATCAGCCTTCATCATACAATTATTGGTCGTCAACCTACAACCAAGGAACAATGCTGGGGGCTGCCGTTATGCTTTACAAGCATTATGGAGACGAAATGTACAAGCAAGATGCTGATCGTCTCATTGATTTTTCGGTCAAAAATTTGTGCGATGCGAATGGTATCATCAGTGTTTGTCAGGTTGTTGATGGTGACTTGTGCGGATTCAAGGGCATCTTGATGCGTTATGTACGCAAATACATTATTGACATGAATAAGCCTTCGTATGTATCTTGGATGCAAAAGAATGCCATGCGTGCTTTCTCGAACATGAATTCCAAAAATATTATCAGTTCAGCTTGGTTGACAAAATCCAATGAAGATTTTACTTTTGGCGATAAAACGTTCAACAAGCAACCCTTTGGATGCTCAACGGCAGTGTCGGCTATGTTCAATGCGCCTTTGGATGCCGGTCGGATTGTCAAACCTGCTTACGAACCTATTCGGGCTGAAGAGTTTAATTATCTGATGGGAGTTTATTTGACCAATAGTACATCCGGTTTAAACAACTATGAGATTTCTAATATTCGTCATGGATATACCGTTGGATATAATTGGGTTGACTTTGGCACTCGTCCGGCAACTTCGGTTTCATTTGATGTCTCAGAATTGGGATCGTCGGGTTATCAGTGTGCCATAGAAGTTCACCTTGACAGTATTAATGGACCAACAATTGGCGTGGCAAGCATTCCGAATACTGCAGGATGGAAGACCGTTACAACGTCAATAGCACCAACCGACGGCTTGCACCACATCTATTTGAAGTTTATAAACAAAACAAATTCCTTCGCAGTTAACAGTTTTAGCTTGGCCGGTATGCGCTTTGGATCGGACCAACTGGCCCTTTCCGGCGATATTACAGACAATGGCGGACAAATGACAGCCGGGCAAACGGTGTCGGATATTGCTAATCTGACTGACAACCGCTTGACAACGATGTCTACGGTGGCGAACTTCAACAGTCAGGCTGTATTCGAATACAATGCTCTGTCTCCCGTTATGCTCAAAGGATACACCATCGGCAGCGGATGGGATGATGCTACCGCCGACCCTCAAAAATGGATATTGCAAGGGTCAAACGACCGTTCTGTTTGGACAACGCTTGATATCCAAGAAGGACAAATGTTCAATTCACGTTGTCTGAGCAAGGATTTTGCGGTGCAGACCTCTACTGCTTATCAATATTTCCGCTTGGTAGTAAGTGGTACCAATGGTGCAAATAAGTTATGTTTGGGCGAATGGCAGTTGTTTGGTACCAATCTGTTTGCACAAGATATCACGGCAGACGGTGGTACTACACAGCCGGAATATACTGCGTTGATTGACAAGAACGAGACGACTACGGCCATGACACAGGTTGGTACAGTGATGACTGTTAATTATCAAGCTAAGGGCCGTTATGTGCTTTCATCGTACAGTTTGACCGGAATGAATGCCAATGCAGCCGAGAATCCATCCAGTTGGAAACTCTTGGGATCGGTTGACGGCACCAATTGGACCATTGTGGACAGTAGAACGAATGAGGATTTTCGTTTTGACCGTAGTACTCAGTTCTATCAAGTCAATACCCAGGCTGCGTATTCGTACTTCAGACTCCAGGTCAACGGTAATCATGGCGGAGCCAATACCGCATTTTCTGAGTTACAATTATTTGGGTCTCTGCAGGCTGATCGAATATTTTATAACGACATCACAAAGAATGGTGGGCAGATTACTGCGTCAAACGGAGCAGAGGGTGCTGCCTTAGACCCACTGATTGACAACGATGCGGCAACGGTCTCAACCCTTCCTTTCAATGGCGAGGCATGGGTTCAATATCAAACGCCCATTCCTGCTACTGTCAAAGGCTATTCTATCTGCATAGGATACGATGATGCAAAGAATCCACGGGTGTGGGCTCTTCAAGGATCCAATGACGGAACCACCTGGACGTTGCTGCATCAGGGAAGTGTCTATACAGCCATTGCCAAGGGTACAGTGCGTACTTACAGCATCACAAACTCTTCGAAGTATACTTACTATAGGTTGTTGGTGAAACAACTTTCAAACAGTTCGTCAACAGAAGTTGTCTTAGGCGAATTTGAACTTCATGGACTCGCTGTAGCCCCTCAAGACCTGACGGTGTCAAATGGCTACAAAACGGCATTGATTCCTGGTAAGATCAGTGCAGAAGTTGCCGATATGGCCTTTGATAAGTCTGAAGCAACCAAGTATTGTTTCAGCTTCTATGGCTCATGCTGGTTGAACTATCAGGCGCCAACAGCCATCAAGTGCAACCTGTACAGCATCACAACGGCCAATGACGATGCAGCGCGCGACCCGCAAGACTGGAAACTGTTAGGGTCGAATGATGGCTATACTTGGAAAGTGTTGGATGAGAGAACGAATCAATCGTTCTACGACCGCATGACGACCCAATACTATAGCTTCAACAATTCAGAAAGCTTTACACAATATCGTTTGCAGATTGAGACCAATCATGGCAGCGATTTAGGCCAGCTTAGTGAGTGGCAGTTGTTCTACTCGGACGCTATTGCTACTGATGTGAAGGATATTCAGCTGGAGGACTTCGATATCAAGGCATATCCCAACCCTGTAGTAGACCTATTGAACATCGTGCTGCCGGCCAATGGACTTGTTCAGGTGTTTGATTCCCAAGGACAACTTGTGAAACGCCAATCGGCTCAAAAGGGTACTTCACAGCTCTCTTTCGCCGAACTCAAGCGCGGTTTGTATCTCGTAAAGGTAAATTGCGACAGTCGGAGCAAGACCATCAAGATTGTAAAGTAAGGCTCTAGGGGTCCAATAAGATACTCCGAACATCAAAAATCAAAAGGCAAAGAAATGAATTTGATATCTGTTCATTTCTTTGCCTTTCATTTTTTGTGCGATAGATACAATGCCCGAATTCGTTGATAGGGTATCATCGGTTTACAATATCAATGATATCGACTATCAATGTCATGCAGATTGCATCGCAATCTCAATGAGTTTGTGTGCCAATCTCGATACCTTTGTCGCGACACCGGTTCTGTTCATCATTCAATATCCGTGGACCGACCTTGCCGCTAAATGTGAAGGTATCACCTGTAGGACAAGTAGCTACCGTGGAATAAAGTTTCCTTGGTTGTCGATGAAGCCTTCTTCTCTACCTTTGGTTGCCTCAAAATAGGGGTATTCATCTCTCAAGGAAATGTCGCTATAGATAAAATCGGCTACCACGGTGTCGTTGCCATCGGGCAATACCAAGCCCATCTTGCCGTCTTTCTGTACAATGATGGGCATCATCAGCAAATCATCAACATATACATAGCAGGTTCTCACGAAGTCATAGACAGGACTTAACAAAATCTTTCCTTGGTAATCCTTGATGCCAAACTTGCCATCTACTTCGATGACTTCGTGATATTGAATATATTTTGACTTGATGCGCTGCAGGTAAAATACCATTTTGCGCTTGTCGTTGATCAAATTCAACATATAGGTAAACGTGTCGCAATAGTTGGCAATGGCTCTTGTCAGTACAATCTTCCAGTCGAGTCCACTCAATACTTTGCGGTTCAAATCGATGTATCGCGCAATGGCCTCTTCTTTTTGACTAATGGTGAGCGTTGAAAGGTTCGCTTCAAATTTCTCCATCATCGTTTTTGAGCCCGACATCCCCTTGATGTAACGGTGAATTTGACGGGACATCTCATCACAGACAAACTTGTCTATCCGTTGAAGTTCAATACTGTCAATGTACAGTTCTTCAAAATTATCAGGTGTAATCTGGGTCATGGTAGAATGTTTTATAATTATCACATGATGAACCTTAGCAAATGAAATTCACTCTTTGCCTTTCGGCTTCACGGTCGTGGTCAAAGATAATCAAAAATTGCAGAATGAAACAAGAATGTTGCACAAATTAGCCAAGCATCCCGTAATTTTTCTTTAATTTTGCAATAATAAAGTAACCGATCATTCGTTATTTTTGCCCTTCTTTAGAGGACTTCCATTTAGATGTATTTATTAAAAACCTGATTGATATGAAAAAAAAATTGATTTCTTTGATGTTGTTTTTTTGTGCTCTGTCGCTGAATGCACAAGTAGAAAGGCCGAAACTGGTGGTTGGCTTGGTGGTAGACCAAATGAGATGGGACTATCTTTACTATTTTTACGAGTATTATGGTAACAATGGTTTGAAGCGTCTCATCAACGATGGTTTCAGCTGCGACAATACGATGTTGAACTATACGCCAACGTTTACTGCCGTCGGTCATACCAGTATTTATACGGGGTCGGTTCCTGCTTTTCATGGTATTGCAGGCAATGACTTCAGGTTGAATAACAAGATGGTGTATTGTTGTACTGACACTACGGTGCAAAGTGTTGGCAGTGATACCAAAGAAGGACAGATGTCGCCGCGTAATTTGCTGGCCACTACCATTGGAGACATGATGAAATTCGGCATTAACAATCAGTCAAAAGTCATCGGAGTTGCTTTGAAAGACCGTGCGGCCATCTTACCAGCAGGCCATGCTGCCGATGCAGCTTACTGGTGGGACACCAAGGCTGGATGCTTTGTTAGCAGTACTTTTTATATGAAAGAGTTACCGGGATGGGTTAAGCGGTTTAACACTAACCATCATTCTAAGCCCGGATTTGATATGAAGGGTAGCGTCGACGGCATCAAGGTAACTTTTGATATGGCTGAGGCTACACTGCAAAACGAAAATATGGGAAGAGGACGATATACCGACATGCTGTGCGTAAGTGTGTCGTCTACAGACGCATTGGGGCATGCTTTCGGAACACGTAGGCCCGAGATGAAGGAGGCTTACCTGGCATTGGACAAACAGATAGCAGGCTTTTTGGAGACACTCGATTCACAGGTGGGGAGAGGAAACTATCTTATCTTCCTTACGGCGGATCATGGTGTTGCAAACAATCCCAATGAAATGAAGGCCCACAAAATTCCTGCCGGTGGATATGATGGTGAACAGGTTCGGAAAAATTTAAACAATTATCTGCAGCAGAAATTCGGGGTTGACAATCTGGCTAAATGGAATTCCGGATTCAGTATATTTCTAAATCTTGAAGCGATCGAACAATCCAAGCTGAACATTGAGGATGTGAAAGCCAAAGCAATTGAATTCTTGAAAAAAGATCCACAGTTTCTTTATGTAATCGATATGGAAAATATTGCTTTATCCAACCTTCCGGCAAAAGCGAAGGACCAGCTTACCAATGGCTATAACAGTCAACGAAGTGGCGAAATTCAGATGATAGCACAACCAAATTTCCAAGAAGGGCGTGTAAAGGATACGTTTATCGGTACGACGCATGGCTCTTGGTATCCTTACGATTCGCATATCCCTCTTATTTTCATGGGTTGGAAAGTGAAACCAGGCAAAACCAACGCCTTGACTCATATGACCGATATTGCACCAACGGTTTGTTCAATGCTGCATGTACAAATGCCAGATGCATGCATCGGTGACGCCATCGTTCAGGTAACGGATCAAAAGTAAATGTATTTGTTCTAAAGGCTTCTCTTGAAAATAGTAACTTTTCTAGAGAAGCCTTTCGTTTTCTCAATTATGATTCTCCAATCTAGAATTCTAGGTCAATGGCATTTGATGGATATTCATAGGTAAAAATGAATTTACATCATCGTACAATCAAAAATAAATAACCGGTTTCATTTGCCTTCTTGAAGTTTTGAAACCGCTTTTCTTAGCGTATCTTTTGCTGCTATAAATGCATTGTAAATAAGTTGACCCATCTTTGCAAACAAAATATTGATAAGAAGTGTATTAATTTATATAAAATCATAATTTAATAATAAATTGAAACTTTGTTATTTGGCGATTTATGGCTATCTTTGCATATGAATAAGACGGGTGGTCTTTTGGGAGTTTCAATTCTGTTTGGTCGCTTAGTCTTTGTTTAAAAATTGAAATTTAATTTTATTCATTCAATAATAAACAATAATTATGGTAATTGAAAAAGTTCATGCAAGAGAAATCCTCGATTCTCGTGGCAACCCTACAGTAGAAGTTGAAGTAACTTTGGATAATGGCGTTATCGGACGTGCAAGTGTTCCATCTGGTGCTTCAACAGGTGAAAACGAGGCTTTGGAGCTTCGTGACGGTGATAAAAAGAGATATTTGGGCAAAGG
>CALNBT010000104.1 GCA_937874345.1 uncultured Prevotella sp. | reverse complement strand
TCCAAGCAAAACCATGTCAAGGTAATGTTCATTCAAAAGGAATTTATCTCACGAAACACCCAGATTGTTAGTCAGGGCGTAGGAGCTGAATCAATAGAAATCAATCCTTTGAGCGACAACTGGCACGCAGAAATGATCGGCATCGCCCAAAAGCTGAAATAAAAATAAGACACCATACCTAACAAAATAAGTATGAGGTCATCAAAGAACCATCATCAAGGAAAAAAAAATATGATGCAACCCATCATTCAACTGACCAACATCTCAGCCGCTTATGGCAACAAAACGGTGCTGCATAACGTAGACCTCGTGGTCTG
Organism: uncultured Prevotella sp.; assembly: GCA_937874345.1. GTDB lineage: Bacteria > Bacteroidota > Bacteroidia > Bacteroidales > Bacteroidaceae > Prevotella. The sequence continues at coordinate 3,552 of CALNBT010000104.1, read as the reverse complement.
CGACCATGACTTTCTCGGAATAATCGGACCCAACGGGGGTGGCAAGACCACACTCATCCAGATGATTCTGGGTTTGAAAAAGCCAAGCGAAGGCACGATTCAATTCTTTCGGAATGGAGAACCGGTCGACAAGATTACCATGGGGTATCTGCCACAGTATAATGACATCGACAAGACATTTCCCATCTCCGTCGAAGATGTCGTACTCTCCGGATTGAGCAGTCAGAAAAAACTGTTCAGCGCTTTCACAGCCAAACAACATGAAATGGTTGACAAGACCCTGGAAAGGATGCAGCTGTCAGATTTCCACAAACGGCACATCGGTTCGCTGAGTGGCGGACAGTTGCAAAGAGTTTTGCTGGCTCGTGCCATCGTTTCGCAGCCCGAAGTACTGGTTCTTGACGAACCCAACACCTATATCGACCAATATTTTCAAGAACAGGTATACCAGATGCTGAGCGATATCAACCACGACTGTGCCATCATTATGGTGAGTCATGATATCGGAGGCATTCTGCAGAATGTAAAGTCCATTGCCTGCGTCAACAAGACCCTGCACTATCATCCAGACACCGAGTTGCCCATGGAAGAATTAGAAGAACAATTCGGGTGTCCCATCGACTTGATCGGTCACGGAAATTTTCCACATCGTCTGCTTAAACAGCACAAAGATTAATTCGTTCGAATGTTTAAGGTGCTATCATTGATTCGCAAAAGTCTATAAAAAGCAAGATGCAGACGAATCACTTCGGCTGCACCTTTTTATTATTTGGATTGAATTATTATAATAAATTCGCTAAAGACGAATATTTAAGTATTGCCCTACTCTGACTTAGCAAGCGATAAAATTCGCGAGCAGAGTTTTTAACGTATGCCTGTTTCAACAGATGGATACACCCTTCCATATCACTCATCATCTGTAAAGGAATACCCACCAACCCCTCTTCATCATGAATAGCAGCCTCTGCAAGCACTGTTACAAGTTTTGTTTGACGAATGAGCTTGAGCAAGATACTCACATCATTTAATTCGAGATGCACTTTCAAGTGACAACTCTCTGATTGTATCATGTCATCAAAGGCATTCCGCGCCTGCAAGCCCTTGGCAGGAAAGGCTAATTCATAGAGTTGCAAATCTTCAATTGACACAGATTTGTACTGCGCCAACGGATGATCGGTACTAACCACTGCCATAAGATGATTGTTAAATAAAACATGACTCTCAATCTTATCGTTCTTATCAGTAGGTTTGAAAGCTAAGACAAAGTCAACTTCACGGCGCTGTAACATATCCATCAACTCACCCATCGTTTTATAAAAGATATTCAAACGTACATTTGGATAATTCTTCATAAACTCCAGAACGGTCTCAGTAAGCAGAGGACTGAACGTATAGGTTACGCCTATATTTAGTTCACCAACTAAGACATTCTTCAAGTCCGACATCTTTTGAACGCAGTCGTCAGCATTAATCACCACCTTACGTGCATAGTGCATCAAGTGATTACCGGCTTCTGTCAACGAAACCACATGACTGTTTCGTTCAAGAAGAACAACATCAAATTCATTCTCCAACTGTTTGATCTGCTGAGACAAGGTACTTTGAGTGATAAACAAAGCTTTTGCAGCTTCAGAAAAGTTCAGCAATTCTGCTACTTTCAAAAAATATTTCAATTGTCTTAATTCCATCTTCAATCATTAATTTAAGTAACGTGTCACCTTAAAAGAGATCTTGTTCAAAATAAAGATCGGCAAGGTAACACCTAAAACCATTCCAAAAACATCAAAAGCACAAGTAAAACCATTTGATGTGCAAATATACAAATAATGATTGAAAAGGTGTTCGTCTTGAGTAAACAAACACATTACCAATCCTTCTACCGTGCGATAAGCATACATTCCAGGGATCATTGGCAGAAGCGATGGAAACGAGAAGGTCTCAGGCGGGCATTTGGCCTGCATGGCAAAGAATACCGATAAGAAGCCTATACCCAAAGCAGCGACAAAACTACCTACTATCAAATTAGCAGGATGCAAATCATTATGCATTAATACATAACGTATGGCATGCCCAAAAGCCGATATCACGGCACAATATTTATATGCATTACGCGGTGGATTACTGATACTGGCAAAGCCAATACCGGCCAAAGCTGCAAAGAAAGCATCTTGCAACACCGAAAAAAAGAAATTCATATCCAAATAAAAAACTATTCCTAAAACAATCTAAGATCCAAAAGAAGTATTGCACCTGCCAAACCAACAGACAAGCAGAAGGTCAAAACCATAGAGTTCATAAATCTACTAAACGATACCAAATACTGTCCAACCATTAAGTCGCTGATGCTATTGATGTATGGAATACCCGGAATTAGATACAATACGCATGTTCCTAATGCCACATCCGGCTTATTTCCCAATCCAAAAACATATCCCGAAGCACCTATTACGGCAGAGAAGAATGCACATATTAAAAACACAAACTTCGTATCTATATGTGCCTCCAAAAGTATTTGCTTCAGTCTATATCCCAGCAATGTGGCCATAAAGACAATGAGCATCGCCATAAAGTCTCCACCAAAGATTCTACAAAACGACATATTGGCCAACGAGGTCAGTACCAATACTACCCACGGAACGGTAAAGGGTGCAGAGATAATCTTTTGAAAAGCTCTCTGAGCATCTTCCAATCCAATCTTCTTATCAGCAACAGCCCAAGACAATTTACTAAGTTGTGTATTCTTATAGAAGCTAATTCCTGTATGAGGAGTTTTCTTACTATACACTTGCGATTGTCTGCTCTCCGAATCGAATACCGTCAGTTGAATGTTTTCCGGCATAATATTCATTTCCAGATGAAGATTCCATACAGACGTCATACGCTCAACATTTTTTTGTATACGGGTGCAAGTTGCCCCACAACCATATAACCACGCAGCGTATTCGGCAATGAACAAACTGGCAACAGATATATCAGTTGGTGCCTTTGACAGATTAATCTTCGTCCCAATCATAAATATCAAACTCGTCTTTCATTTCAAAAATCTTCGGTTTACCTAAGCGTTTTCTACTTTTCATTGTTTCGTTTATCACTAATATTACACAAAGTAAAATCATGACAGAAACCCATACAAACATTTGAAGTTCCATTTTTGTTTATTTTTTGTTGACAGTGCAAAGATAAACAGCCTCCAAATGGAAAGTAGATTTTGGTAAATGGTTGTTTCGATATCTACAATTGATTTAACTGAACCAACAAAAATATTTGCTATTGGAACAATAACTCTGATATAGGATGTTATATGAAACAATAGTAGGCCATACAAATAACTGTTTAAATGAGAAAATATCAATAAGTTAGAGCCTCAAAAAAAAACTGTTTCGTTCCCAAAACAAAAGCTATTCAACAATACTAGGTTCGTGTCAATTGACAAGCTTTACGAACTATTTCAATAAACAAAAAATTGACTTTTCTTGGAAAACATGCCTTTATTTTCGAATAGTGGCACTTCAAAAAATCATATTAAAACGATATTTATGGCTGATTTAGGAC
>CALNBT010000103.1 GCA_937874345.1 uncultured Prevotella sp. | reverse complement strand
AAGGAAACTGGGGATACTTGTCAAAGTCGGGTTTACGCTTCTCCAAGAAAGCCTTACCACCTTCTTGTGCCTCGTCCATGGTATAATACAGCATCGTTGCATCGCCTGCCAATTCCTGAATGCCAGCCTGTCCGTCAAGTTCGGCATTCAATCCTGCTTTGATCATACGCAAAGCTAAAGGAGAACGTTCCATCATGATTTCAGCCCAAGCCACACATTCATCTTCCAAGGCATCAAGCGGCACCACTTTGTTCACCATTCCCATACGCTCGGCCTCTGCAGCAGTATACTGCTTGCATAGGAACCATATCTCGCGAGCCTTCTTCTGACCCACCATTCTCGCCAGATACGATGCCCCGAAACCGGCGTCAAAAGAACCTACTTTCGGACCTGTCTGACCAAAGATGGCATTCTCACTGGCAATGGTCAGGTCGCACATTACATGCAAGACATGACCGCCACCGATGGCATAGCCATTCACCATCGCAATGACCGGTTTGGGCAATCGACGTATCTGCATCTGAACATCAAGGATATTCAAGCGGGGCACGCCATCAGACCCAACGTATCCGCCGCGCCCTTTTACGTGCATATCACCACCCGAACAGAAAGCTTTGTCGCCTGCCCCAGTGAGTATCACGACCCTCACCTCCTGACTTTCTCGGCAATAGCTCAATGCCTGTGACATTTCCCATGTGGTGAGCGGGGTAAAGGCGTTGCGGTAACGCTCTCTATTGATTGTAATTTTCGCGATATGATGATACTCTTCAAAGAGTATCTCCTTGAAATCGAAACCTTCAATGGGCTTCCATGTTCTTTTTTCCATATTGTTATGCTTGATGATATTCGTTCATAGCCTGTTCGTCTTGTTCTTGTGAAGTAAAAACTTCTAACACAACAGGGCGGTCATAGTGTTGATTGAAAAAGATGTCCATATTCTCTTCAAGTTCTTTCTCATCACTTGCAGAGAGGTATTGTACATGGTTTTGTTCACAAATTCCACGAGCCGTCGTAGTATGCTGGGCAGAAATCAAAGTCTGATGCGCATCACTGTCCTTCAGCCCAGGCAGACTTCTGAAGATTCCTCCCCCACCGTTGTTCAGCAACAGCACCTTGAAATTGGGGTTCAACGCATGCCAAAGCGCATTTTGATCATAAAAGAAGCTCAAATCTCCAATGACACAATAGACATCATCATCCGTGACCAGTGAGAAGCCTGCCGCAGTTGACAAACTCCCTTCAATGCCATTGACACCACGATTGCAATACACATAATCTTCGGCAAAGATATTTATCAACCTGACAGACATACTATTGCCCGCATGAAGATGATAGTTCTTTTTTGACTTTGCATGTTCAAAAAATCCCGCTACGGCTTGCAACTGGGAATAGGAAGGATGAAATCGCTGTCGAGCGGCATCTGCTTGATTGAAGGCATCCTTCCAGGCTTGCTGAAAATCCGAATCAAAAACGTGATGATGATCTACTTTCAGACTTTTGAGATGCCCCTGCACAGCTTTTAAAACGAACGACGCATCACCCTCGATACTACCCGTTAAATTCATAAATGTGTCATAGATGGCACCTTCTTCATTCACAATCCAAGTCTTGGCGGATGGCGATTTCCTTAAAAACAGCTTCAACCGTTTACTGAGAAACGATCCGCCAATGTAGATAATCAGATCGGGTTGATTGTCAATTGCCCGTTTCCAATTCAACAATACTTGATCTATTGTAGAAGGCTTGAAATGTGATGCTGCCGAAGATGACGTCTTTTGATCCCGGTCATCGATTGCAATACCAAGACATTCGTATACCACCGGTATTTCTTGAGCCAACTCATTCAACACCGAATAACAATGTTTCGCTTGTTGATAAGACTGCTGCCCAACCACAATCATGGGTCGCTTTGCCAATTGTAAATCATTAAATAACAATTGACAAGATGCAACATCTGCCTTGGCCTCAACCTTTTGAATGACACGCTCAGGAGAAAGTGTCGGCACATCAAACTTAAACAAGGGTTCGCTGAGAGGAATATTGATGTGAACAGGTCCGCCTCCTTTTCCCTTACATGCAATCAAGACCTCATTGACTAATCGGTTACTGTGCCAGTGATGCTCGTCATTAGTTGGTTCGGGAAGAGAAACTGCCTTTCGGACAAAGCGTCCCAAGGCATCAGGTTGCGGGAGCGTCTGTCCATCTTGCTGATCTATCCATGCGACAGGTCGGTCAGCCGAAACCACCACGATGGGCACATGTTGATAAAAGGCCTCAGCAACTGCCGGGACCAGATTCAGCAAGGCCGTACCAGAAGTAACGCACACCACAACCGGTTCGCCTAAACATTGTGCCATCCCCAACGCATAAAATCCGGCCGATCGCTCGTCGGTCACCGGATAACAGGTGATTGTGGGGCACTCGTTGAGGTTATGAACGATGGCTGCATTGCGCGAACCCGGGCACACCACAGCATGCTTGATGCCATAAGATACCAGCAAGGCCGTTAGGATGTTGATATTTTCTTGATGAGAATACATGTTTTACAATTCAAGAATTCAAAGATGGAGAAGTATTGAACAATTGCTTCATCGTTTCCATTTTAGCCTCAGTCTCCTCCCATTCCTGTTGTTCTTCGCTATCTAACAGCAGGCCTCCTCCGGCAAAGAAACGGCATCTTTCAGCTTTCAGTTGCATGCAACGCAGGGTAACATAGAGGAATGTTTCGCCGTCAGGATTCAACCACCCCGTCAGTCCACTGTAATAATGGCGTGGTTCATGTTCGTTTTTAAGGATAAACTGCCTTGTTTCGTCTTTTGGTAAGCCACAAACGGCAGGTGTAGGATGTAACTTCTCCAAGAGCGTTCCGATCTGCTGAATATCATTCAGTGTGAAAGAAAAATCACTACGCAGGTGAACCAGATTGCCGGCTCTCACCGAATAGACGTCACCTTCAACGATCTTGGATGAAAAACCTTCGAGACACTGGCGGATATAGGATGCCACATAGCGCTGTTCCAGTCTGTTCTTTTCAGACCAAACCATATCATCAATGGGTCTATCCATACGATTTTGAACCGGAGGGTTGTCAAACATCAGTTGTTCACCTTGTAGATTCATCGTGCCAGCCAATGCCATCGTGTTCCATTGCATGCCATCACCAGCCAACAAAATCTCTGGAGTTGCCATCAGCCACGTTCCTGTCTGGGGCGTGGAAATCAACACAACAAACATCCGAGGGTAAACGTTACAGGCTTTCAGGAACAGCCTCTCAGGGTCAACTTTGGCTGAACATGGGCATTCTTCTTGACGAGCCAGTACGATTTTAGCAAAATGATGATCCGCCAACTGTTGATGAAATGCTTCGAAATCGGCATGATAGCTTCTCTGCTCATGCAAGCCTTCTTCAGCTGACGGCGTTTCAATACACCAATCCTCCACTGTGTTATCTTGGCCCACTGGTATATTTTCAACTTTGTCAGGGTGCAACAACAAAATTGGCTCTGCCTCTGTGGCACAAAAAGGAGCCATGACAAAACCTGATTTTCCGTTCAGGTCAGTCAGAGATAGAAATGTCTGCGGGACACTTTGTTGCTGCGTGAGCTGAACAAAATGATCATGATACGGAAGCCGGTAACATACTTTGGAAATCATTTTCTTGGCTTACGCAACACATAATTTGTTACCTGAACGGTAGAAATCAAATTCCCCTCACTATCTTTTATCTCAATATGCCATTGGTGCAAAGTTCTGCCCCGATGTTGCAAACGCCCATAGGCCGTAACGGTTTCGCCTTCAAGAACCGACTTTACATGACTGCCACTAACATTGATTCCTACACTTATCTCATTTGGGCAGATAGCCAAGCTGCCAACACCTGCTAAATTTTCAGCCAAAGCCAATGAAGCGCCACCACTCAGGAATCCGAAAGCTTGTCTGTTTCGTTCATCTACTTTCATTTTTGCTATGCACGTATCTGGATCCGGGGTAGAAAAAAACTCCATTCCCAATGTCTTCGATAATCCATCTTGCTGCGTGACAATATTTTTGATATTTTCTAAATCCATCGCTATCGTTTTTTTGAACCTCAAAGATACAATAAAAGAATTTCGTAGCAAAATATCACTCAAACAATCTTTATTCCAATGATTTAGGAGCAAGTACCATTTGATTCGAATTGCAGCAGCAGAAAAAGAATATTTTAACACATATGGTTTGCATATTCCTGTTCATCACATCGCTATTTCCAAAAAATCGAATTTTGAAATAAACCATATAAGTTACTACACATCAGCTATTTATAAAATACAAACATGTTTTAATAGACAAGAATCATGGAGATACGGGTGCAATATGCCGTCTTTTGATGAACAAAGTAGGCCATATCGATGAACAATACCATCGAGATTGCGGAACAATAGGCATGATATTGAGCGGGCATCACAATGGAATGGGAAAGGAAGATGCAGAAATAGGACTTAAAAGGATAAATGAACGACTTGAAATACCACAAATGAACTGTCTCCAAAAAGCGTTTTGTAAAATAAAACGAAACAGATTAACGGTTGAAAAATTCTTTAACAAACAGAGAAAATGCTGCGAATATTGCATCATTGCCCTTTTATTTGTAACTTCGCATCTTACATACCAACATCATCTATGCTCAACATTGCCATTATAGGCGGCGGAGCGGCTGGATTTTTTGCAGCCATCGCAGCGAAAGAAAAGAACCCTGAAGCCCAAGTCACCATCTTCGAAAAGAACCAAAAAGTGCTGGCAAAAGTGGCCATCACGGGTGGCGGTCGTTGCAACTTGACCAATTCGTTTGCTGAAATCAAAGATTTGAAACAAGCTTACCCACGGGGTGACAAACTCATGAAACGGTTGTTCAAGACCTTTGATTACCATGATATCTATGCATGGTTTGAAAACCATGGTGTCAAACTGATCACTCAGGAAGACCAATGTGTATTTCCGCTGTCGCAAAACGCACAGAGCATCGTTGATTGTCTGGTACATGAAGCTCATCGGGTGGGTGTAAAGACATGCACATCTCACACGCTTCAATTGATCAAACGAGCCGAAAATGGCAACTTTGAACTGTATTTCCAGAATCACCCTTCGCAAGTTTTTAACCGGGTAGCGCTCACCACGGGTGGTTCTCCCAAAGTCAGCGGACTGGACCATCTGCGAAATCTGCCCCACGCCATCATTCGACCGGTTCCTTCGTTGTTTACTTTCAACATTACAGATACTCGATTGAGAGCGTTGATGGGAACTGTTGTCGACCCCGTTTTTCTATCGATCCCATCGACTAAGATGCGAAGCGAGGGTGCACTGCTCCTTACCCACTGGGGCATGAGCGGTCCGGCAACGCTGAAACTCTCTTCCTATGCAGCCCGAATGGTCAGTGAAAAGGAGTACAAATTTTCTGTTTCGGTGAATTGGATCCATGAAACCAATGTCAGTCAGGTAGGTGAAAGACTCAGCACGCTCGTCATTTTAAACAGTCAAAAACAGCTGAGCAGCATCCGGCCCTACGACCTTCCCGGCAGGCTATGGCTGTACCTCATCGACAGAATGGGAATACAAGCCACGAAAAAATGGGGCGAACTAAGCAAGAAAGAAACAAACAAACTCATCGAAACACTGACAAACGACCCATACAATGTTTCGGGCAAAGGGGCTTGGAAAGATGAATTCGTGACCTGTGGCGGCATCAGTCTTTCGGATATCAACCTCAATACCCTCGAAAGCAAAGTGTATCCCCATCTGTTTTTCGCTGGCGAATTGCTCGATATCGACGCTATCACTGGCGGATTCAATCTGCAAGCTGCGTGGACAACAGGGTATGTAGTGGGACAAAACATTGCATTGGTTGAATAAATCGACAATCGGTATTCGACGAATACCTCATTTTCATGAATCGTTGAAAGGTTCAACAGGCAACTACTTGCAAAAAAGCGAAACCTTTCTTCGAGAGATGGTGTGGGCGGTTTCCAATAATCTATCAAGAAATCATTCAATAACAAACGATATGGCTATCAAGAAATGGGAAATATTAAAATCGGAATATCTATTTAAACGCCCTTGGCTGACCGTGAGGAAAGATGCATTAAGACTGCCAAACGGGATTATTCATGACGAATTTTATGTGCTTGAATATCCCGAATGGATCAATGTCATTGCCGAGGATACGGAAGGAAACCTGATCCTTGAACGCCAATATCGACATGGGTTGAAGGAGATCTCAACCGAAATCTGTGCAGGAGTGGTAGAAAAAGGCGAGGATGTGCTGACGGCAGCACAGCGAGAGCTGAAAGAAGAAACAGGCTATGAAGGAGGTGAATGGACAAAACTGATGACCATTGCACCCAATCCGGGCAGCATGAACAACCTTTGTCATTGTTTTTTGGCAAAGGGCGTGAGGCAGACCGGCAGTCAACAATTGGACAAGACCGAAGATATTGAGTTTTTCACGCTGCCAAAAGACCAAGTATATGATCTGCTCTGCCGTGGCGAATTTCATCAGGCGCTGATGGTAGCCCCACTGTGGAAATACTTTGCTACAAGGATATAAGTTCTCGGGAAAAGGGCATCAACTTTCAAATCATGATCGGGACTGATCCCCATCAGATCTGAAACGGGAGTTACAAAAAGAAGAGTGACACACCGATCACCGAGATTACAGCTCCAATAACAACCTTAAAGGTTATCTTCTGATGAAAAAGATAATGTGAGGGCAACAGGATAATAATGGGTGTTGTTGCCATCAGTGTACTGGCAATACCTGCTGCCGTATATTGTACTGCCATGAGGGAGAATCCAACGCCGATAACAGGACCAGAGAAAACGGCCACCAACAAAGCCAATGTTCCTTTGTTGAAATGGAGAGGCTCGGACAATCGATGGCTTTGTCTGCTGGCAACAAGCCACAGGCTATAACAGACCAAACCGGCTAAGCAACGAATCATATTGGCACTGAATGGCAGATAGTGTTCTATATGTGGCAGAACAGCTGTCGGTACATTGGCCGTATAGGCATCAAGCCCCATCTTGCTGATGACCAATCCAACGCCTTGCCCCATTCCAGCTCCAATACCATACAGCACGCCTTTAATGGGTAGCTGCAGTGAGACTGTATTTCCTTCGCCTTTATTCAGAATCGAAATGGCAATACCCAGCATCGTAACGGCCATCGCCAGCAGGTTGAGCCAAGTCATCGTCTGTCCGATAAACACCCAGGCAGATATGGCGGCAAACATCGGAGCCAGCGTCATGAACAATTGTCCAAAACGAGATCCGATAGTAAGATAGCTGTTAAAAAGACACCAATCGCCCAAGAAATAGCCAATGAAACCAGACAACAGCAGTAAGCCCCATGCCTTTTGATCGGCATAAACAGGCAATGCTTCTCCTGTGAAAATCCACATCAGGAGCATTGTGAAAACAAAGGCCAGCAGCATACGCCAGACATTGGTGAGTGCTACGCCGAATTTCTTACTCGCAACTTCACTCGAAAGGGCTGCCATCGTCCAAGAAAAGGCAACGCCCAATGATAATATTTCTCCTAAATAATTCATTTGAGGGTGCAAAGGTAACGTTTTTTCAAAATAAAAAGAAAAGAAACGATCGTTTATTAACACGTTGTAAATGAATCATCAAGAGAGCATGAAACGGCCAATATATTGCATCCGTGTTTAAAAAAATAAAATTAATAGGCACATTCAGTTTTATTTCGTACTTTTGCACAACATATAGATAATAGCTATTCATTAAATATGAGCGTTTTAGATTTAAGCGAACAAGAGATTGGACGCCGTCAAAGTCTTCAGGAACTGCGTGACATGGGCATCAATCCCTATCCAGCTGCCGAATTCCCTACCAATGCTTTCAGCATCGATATCAAATCGGAATTTAAGGAAGACGAGAAAAGAGAGGTAATCATTGCAGGCCGCATGATGACCCGTCGTGTGATGGGTAAGGCCAGTTTTGCAGAATTACAGGATTCGAAAGGCAGAATTCAGGTATATATTACTCGTGATGACATCTGCCCAGACGATAATAAAGACCTGTACAACGTGGTGTTTAAACGTCTTTTGGATATCGGTGACTTCATCGGTATCAAGGGATATGTTTTCAAAACACAGACAGGTGAGATCTCGGTCCATGCGAAGGAACTGATTCTTTTAAGCAAGGCTCTGAAGCCACTGCCTATCGTTAAATACAAGGATGGTGTGGCTTATGATAAGTTTGAAGACCCAGAGATGCGCTATCGCCAGCGTTATGTAGACCTGATTGTCAACGATGGCGTGAAGGAGACATTCATGCAACGCGCCATTATCATCCGCACCATAAGACAATATTTTGACGAAGCAGGTTACACAGAGGTGGAAACGCCTAACTTGCAGACGATTCCCGGTGGAGCAAGTGCACGTCCATTCACCACTCATTTCAATGCGCTGAATGCAGATATGTACTTACGCATTGCCACAGAACTTTACCTGAAGCGTTTGATCGTAGGTGGTTTCGAGGGTGTTTACGAGATTGGCAAGAACTTCAGAAACGAAGGAATGGACCGTAACCACAACCCTGAGTTTACGCTTTTGGAACTGTACGTGCAGTACAAAGATTACAACTGGATGATGTCGTTTACGGAAAAGTTGCTTGAAACCGTGTGTATCGCCGTGAACGGTAAGCCCGAACGCGAGATCGATGGCAACATCGTTAGCTTTAAAGCGCCTTACCGCCGCTTGCCAATCTTAGACGCTATCAAAGAGAAGACAGGCTACGACATGAATGGTATGGACGAGGACGAGATTCGCGAGGTATGCAAGAAACTTGGAATGGAAATCGATGACTCGATGGGCAAGGGCAAACTGATTGATGAGATCTTCGGAGAATTCTGCGAGGGTACATTTATCCAGCCCACCTTTATCACCGACTACCCTGTAGAAATGTCGCCCCTCACCAAGATGCATCGGTCGAAGCCGGGCCTTACAGAGCGTTTTGAATTGATGGTGAATGGTAAGGAATTGGCCAATGCCTATTCTGAATTGAACGATCCCATCGATCAGGAAGAGCGTTTCGTTGACCAGATGAAGCTGGCCGACAAGGGTGATGACGAAGCCATGGTCATCGACTACGACTTCCTCAGAGCATTGCAATACGGCATGCCACCAACATCAGGCATTGGTATTGGCATCGACAGACTCGTGATGTTAATGACAGGAAAGACCTTTATTCAAGAAGTTTTGCTATTCCCGCAGATGAAACCGGAGAAGAAGATTCCCCAAAGCAGTGTGGCAGAATGGAGCGAAATAGGGGTTCCTGAAGAATGGGTTCCACTATTCAGAAAAGCTGGCTATAACTTAATTTCAGATATCAAGACGATGAAAGCTCAGGCGCTTCAAATGAATGTCTGCGGAGTCAATAAGAAATATAAGCTGGGATTGGATAATCCAACCACTGACAAATTCCAGGAGTGGATTGACAATAGCAATAATTAATGCATCATTCTCCATTTTCAATCCATTATGCTGATCTTTCAACAATCAGCATGATGAATGGTGAACAGAAGATGATGAATTGGCAATGATGAATTATAACTGCGGTAAAATTGCGATTATCGGAGGTGGTAGCTGGGCAACGGCTATCGCCAAGATTGTGGTTAGCCATACTCATCACATTGGATGGCACATTCGAAAGGAAGACCGCATTGAAGACTTTAAGCGTTTAGGGCACAATCCGGCATATCTTTCGAGTGTTCACTTTAACACCAATGAGATATTTTTCTCTTCAGACATTAATAAAATTGCAGAGGATTACGACACGTTGGTGTTCGTAACTCCATCTCCATATATCAAAAGTCAACTCAAGAAACTAAAGATTCGTATTCAGAACAAATTGGTTATCACAGCGATCAAAGGAATCGTTCCCGATGAAAACCTATTGTGTTCGGAATACATCCATCAGGTTTTCAATGTTCCCTACTCAAATCTGGCGGTCATCGGTGGCCCATCTCATGCTGAAGAAGTAGCATTAGACCGTTTGTCTTACCTGACGATTGGATGTGAAGACCTGCAAAAAGCGCAGGCATTTTCCGACATTATTGTCAGTGATGTCATCAAGACCAAAACATCAACAGATGTCATCGGTATAGAATACTCATCTGTTTTGAAAAACGTTTACGCGATTGCAGCCGGCATTTGCAGCGGACTGAGTTATGGAGACAATTTCCTTGCTGTATTGATTTCGAATGCTGTTCAAGAGATGTCTCGGTTCCTAACCGCTGTACATCCATTGGAAAGAAACCTTTATGACTCGGTATATCTAGGCGACTTGTTGGTAACCTGCTATTCAAACTTTTCAAGAAACCGTACCTTCGGCACGATGATCGGCAAAGAATATTCGGTGAAGAGTGCACAGATAGAGATGGAAATGGTTGCTGAAGGATATTATGGAACCAAATGTATGAAAGAGATTAACCGGCATTTACATGTCAATATGCCGATATTGGATGCCGTCTATAATATTTTATACGAGGGAATCAATCCAAAAATTGAGATTAAATTATTAACAGATTCATTTAGATAACAAAATGAAAAGTATCAGTTTAGACATTACAAAGGCTGCACAGTTCTTGAATCCAGGTGCTGTTGACGCTTACGAAGCACAAGCTAAGGCTGCCCATCAAAGCCTTGAAGACAGCACATGCCCTGGAAACGATTTTTTGGGTTGGCTACATCTTCCTTCTTCTATCACTCCAGCATTTATGGATGAGGTTCAGACATGTGCCAATACCCTACGCGAGAAATGCGAAGTTGTCGTCGTTGCAGGTATCGGAGGCAGCTATCTTGGGGCCCGTGCAATTATAGAAGCATTGGGAAATTCGTTCAGTTGGCTCATCAATAACAAGAAGAATCCTACGATCGTCTTTGCAGGTAACAACATTGGAGAAGACTATTTGGCTGAATTAACCACTTACTTGAAAGACAAGAAGTTTGGTGTTATCAATATTTCTAAGTCGGGAACAACAACCGAAACAGCGCTTACTTTCCGCTTGTTAAAGAAGCAATGCGAAGAGCAACGTGGCAAAGAAGAGACCAAAGATGTGATTGTCGCCATTACGGATGCCAACAAGGGCGCTGCACGTATATGCGCTGACAAGGAAGGATACAAGAGTTTTGTCATTCCAGACAACGTTGGTGGGCGTTTTTCGGTGCTCACTCCGGTAGGGTTATTGCCTATCGCATGTGCTGGTTTTGATATCAAAGCATTGGTACAAGGTGCTACCGATATGGAAAAGCAGACAAGCCTGGATGTTCCTTTTGCTGAGAACATCGCTGAACAATATGCATCTGTCAGAAATGCCTTGTATGCTCAAGCTGGCAAGAAAATTGAGATCATCGTCAATTATCAACCCAAACTCCACTTTATCGGTGAGTGGTGGAAGCAGCTCTACGGTGAAAGTGAAGGGAAAGAACATAAGGGTATTTTCCCAACATCATGTGACTTCACAACTGATCTTCACTCCATGGGTCAATGGATTCAGGATGGAGAACGCACAATCTTCGAAACAGTATTAAGCGTTGAGCAGCCTAATGAAAACCTGTTGTTCCCTCATGACGAAGAAAACCTCGATGGTTTGAACTTCCTTGCAGGTAAACGTGTTGACGAAGTCAACAAGATGGCTGAGTTGGGTACTCGTCTGGCACACGTTGATGGTGGTGTTCCAAATATTTTATTGAGCATTCCAGAACTGAATGCTTACTATATCGGACAATTGATCTATTTCTTTGAAGTAGCATGTGGCATCAGTGGAAACATCCTTTCCGTCAATCCATTTAACCAACCAGGTGTTGAAGCCTATAAGAAGAATATGTTTGCTTTGTTGGATAAACCCGGCTATGAGGCAGAGAGCAAAGCGATTCACGAACGCCTCGCCAATGAGAAATAAAGTGAATGTTTGAAAATAACATCAGAGAATATTTGAAAAAGCATAACTTTGAGTCGTTTAGACCCAAGGTTGTGCTTTTTGATATGGATGGTACGCTGTACAATTCGATGCCTAACCACGCTCAGGCGTGGCAAGAAGCCATGAAATCTTTCGGGCTGGATATGTCAGAAGCGGATGCCTATGCCACTGAAGGCATGCGTGGCGTTGAGACGATTCGCAACATGGTACGTGAGCAATGGGGCCGCGATATTGGCGAGACAGAGGCACAAAAGATGTATAACGTCAAAGGAAAACTGTTTCACCAGATGCCTTTGGCGCCTGTCTTTGACGGGGTACTTGGCATCATGAAAAAGATCAAGGACAGCGGATTGACAATCGGAGTTGTGACAGGCAGTGCCCAAAAACTATTGTTTCAACGCCTGGTAGATGACTTTCACGACTATCTGGACCCAAAGAATATCATCACTGCCTATAGCAATAAACGCGGGAAACCGGCCCCAGACCCATTTCTATCAGGCCTTCGGCTGACTGGAAATTACAAACCTTGGGAAGGAATTGTGGTAGAGAATGCCCCGATGGGCGTGAAGTCGGGTGTGGCAGCCCAAATCTTTACCATTGCCATCAACACCGGCCCATTACCTGATCAGACTCTGATTGACGAGGGAGCCAATCTTATTTTCCCTGCGATGACAGCGTTCAGTGATGTTTGGGATGAGTTTTTCAATGATGCAAACCAAACCTGACACCTTATTTTTCTTCTGATAGCACGATAGAAAAGCATTCTGAAACTCAAAGTTAAAGGAGTGAAACAAACAAGACTTTATATTAAAAAACGACTGACATTCAAGCTGTCAGTCGTTTTTTATTTATCTTTGCTAGAGGATGAAAAGACATTACAAGTCAATTTTTAAATTGACCTCCAAAGACTTTTCTTCCATTTACAATCTAAAAGTTTATGCTATGCGGCTTTCAACCGTTGCAACAATTGCTTTTTTAACGGTTCATCCCGATATCCTTGCACAGCAATGTCTGGTTTGTGATGCCATCACACGGGTTCCGATTCGTGATGTTGCAGTGCTTGCTGATGGGAAAGATGTGGGAAAGACAACCTATAAAGGCATTATTCTTTTACCCGAAGGATTTAAGAATGCTACCTTCTCGAAACGGGATTATCGAACAGAAACGCTTTATAACCAAGAAGTTCTCCGCGATACAGTGTTTCTTTTCCCGGTAGAAAACAGCATTGACGAAGTAACCGTTTGGGGCAAACACTTAGTCAACGCGAATAGTCTCCGAAAGAACATCCCCTACACCGCGCCCGACCATAAGGCTCCACACGGGGCGCTGGAGTTTGATTTCGCCAATATGTTAGACCGCAGGAAAGCACGCGACATGAAACAACTTGAGAAATTGAGAGATTCATTCCGCAAGATGGATGTCGTCGGAGACCCTATCCTCAACGCCTACCATGAGACTTTAAATGAAATGGGTCGGAAAGAAATCAAAAAAGATTCGTTAAATAACCACAGCAGTGCCACTGACAGCAACCATTAACATACTGTTGTTGGTGCCAATGGTCTCGTAATCGATATCGATGCCCACGATGGCATTTGCGCCAAGTGCAGCTGCACGATCCTGCAATTCGTTCAACGAAGTATCCTTTGCTTCCCGAAGAACCCTTTCATATGCCCCACTTCTACCGCCGATAACATCTCGGATACCAGCCAAGAAGTCTTTGAATACATTGGCACCGATAATGGTTTCGCCAGTTACTATCCCTTTATAAGCAAGAATGGGGTGCCCCTCAATGGTAGGAGTTGTAGAAAGAATCATAGCCAATTACTTTTTAACTTGTGAAGCAATCCACAACACGAGCACGGCACCAACGACTGCGGTTACCAGAGAGCCTATCGTTCCGCCCCAGGAAATTCCAACCAATCCAAGCACCCAACCTCCGATAACGCCACCAACGACGCCCAAAACGAGATTCCATAAACAACCGAAACCACCACCGCTCATAATTTTTCCAGCAATAAATCCTGCTAGACATCCGATGATAATCGAACCCAAAAGTGAAGTCATAATCTATTTGCTTTAGAAAAAATAATTTATATTGTAAAATAACTACTTGACTGGTTTACCTTGGACTGTCCAATTTTGTATTCCACCAGACAAATCATACACATCGAAGCCGGCTTTAGCCAGTATTTTTGCTGCACCCAGGCTTCTTCTGCCAGAGTGACAATAAACATATACGGGCTTCTTTTTATTCAGCTTGGCCTTCACTTGTTTTAAAAAACCAGCCTGGGTCACGTCAATATTGATAGATTTATCGATATGTCCCTGGGCATATTCAGCAGCAGTACGCACATCAACTAATTGAGTCTGGTTTACAGAAATCGCCTTTTCAAAATCTTGAACGTTCATTGTGATTAGTTTTCCGTTGGTCGAACTACTAGCACAACTAGAAAAAGAAGCGATTAAAACTGTAATCAAAAATGTCGTTATTTTATTCATCGTGTTTATTTTAGTGATTGATACATAGCCAAAGATACAGTAAATTAAATATATATCAAATTGTTTCTATGTTTTTTGACTTAGAAAATTTAATGACTTGTTCGTCAATAATCAATTGAAAACAAGCTTTCGTTTTCTCAACACTATTAAATTAGCTTTATTCAATACAGTCACGTCAACAGCACTGGCAATGATAGTCAATCTTACCTTTGTCTTTATTCCAAAGGAACCAACCGTTCTACATATTTACAAAGAATGTCTATACCCTTGATGTTATCACCACCCTGCGGAATAATGATGTCGGCAAAGCGCTTGGTTGGTTCGATAAACTGCTCGTGCATAGGCTTCAGCACCTTCAGGTAACGGTCAACGACCATCGAAACGGTGCGGCCACGGTCTATCGTATCACGCTGAATATTACGGATAAGGCGCTCATCACTGTCACAATCAACAAACACCTTAAGGTCCATCATGTCGCGTAGTTTCTTGTTGATGAGTACCATGATGCCCTCGATGATAATCACCGGACGAGGATCTACATGGACAGTCTCTTGCAAACGGTTGGATAACAGGTACGAATAGGTTGGCTGCTCGATGGGTAATCCCTGCCGCAATTCGTTGACTTGTTTGATTAACAGTTTCCAATCGAAAGCATCCGGATGGTCAAAGTTAATAGCACGACGATCTTCTTCGGTCATACCCGTTGTATCGTTGTAATACGAATCGAGCGGTACTACCGCAACATGGCCTGGAGGTAATGAACCTACCAATTTCTTTACCACGGTTGTTTTCCCCGAGCCGGTACCACCAGCAATTCCTATAATGGTTACTTTATCCATATATCTCTTTATGATGATTATTTCGAAAGCGCGCAACGACTGATGTGACATGATGATGGCAAAAGCGTAAACTCTCTAACCTCGTCGCACTAACGCACCAATACATTCCTTAGTGTTCAAAGCATGCAGCTTCAAGGCATCAAATCTTTTCTACTCCTTGATTATTGGTTAAGATATCGTTAAACATCAACTGGTAAAACAAGGCCTTCTCTTCCAATGCCATGGGATAGGCCCGCGAGCTGCTCGGCATCCGGTACAAGCGAATCGTTCGACCTTCAAACTCGAATGGATGATACTCACCCATCTTGGGTACTTCTACCTTGAAGTGTTTCGTAAAGATGTTTGTAGCTAACTGACCAGCCGTCAAGACTCCCTTACAATGAGGCAATGCACGCAACAATCCATCCAGATCGGCTTGTTGGATAATCTCCAGATCCTTATCGGATGCCGTATTTTTGGTTCGTCGAATGCGTACAGCCGTATCGTATAG
>CALNBT010000102.1 GCA_937874345.1 uncultured Prevotella sp. | reverse complement strand
GTTTTATTTATAAAGGATATTTATTCCGTATTGGGTCATCATACTGAACCTGCAGTTGAAACAGTTCGCTCTTCAATCTTTTAATTAATGCCTCTGTTCCTTTTTTTCTGTAGATATTGTTCATTTGAGAGGGGTCTTTCTTTAAATCGAATAATTCCCAAGAGTCAATATCATCATAAAAATGAATGAGTGAATAACGTGATGTTCGGATGCCATAATGACGACATACATGATGTTCATTTGGGAACTCGTGATAATGATAATAAAGAGCTTGACGCCAATTCTTAACTTTCTTTCCCTGAATCAAGGGAAGCAATGAAATGCCTTGAATATCCTTCGGAACCTCGATACCAGCCAACTGTAAAAACGTAGGGGCATAATCAATATTCTGCACCATTTGGTTGATGTCGCCATGCTTTCCACCTGGCAGATACATTAGCAAGGGCGTGCGAAACGACTCTTCGTACATAAATCGTTTGTCAAACCATCCATGCTCGCCCATATAAAAACCTTGGTCTGATGTATATACGATGAGTGTATTGTCCAACAAATCATGATTGCGAAGATATTCAATGACACGGCCCACATTACGGTCAACAGAATGGATGACACGAAGGTAATCATGCATATATTGCTGATATTTCCATTCAGCTAAAGCCTTGCCAGTTAAACCTGCTGCTTTGAACTTCTGAATAATAGGATCATAATGCTTATCCCATTGTGCCCGTTGTGAAGGTGTCATTCGTAAATAATTCAATCTCCCCGCTTTTTCCAATTCGGGATTTGAATGAATGATACTGTCATGATCGGCCATCTTGAGGTCATATACGATATCCATATCTTTTTCTATACTCATCTTCTGTTTTTGTGCAGCCTTTCTTCCCTCGTAAGCATCATAGAAATTCTTTGGAATAGGATAGATACGGTCATTGTAAAGATCTAGATCGCAAGTATCAGGGTCCCAAACACGGTGTGGTGCCTTATGATGAAGCAACAGGCAGAAAGGTTTGGTCTTGTCGCGTTTGTTCTCAAGCCAATTAAGGGCGACGTCTGTAACGATATTCGTCACATATCCTTCGCGATGGACAGGTATTCCATTGCATAAAAAATCAGGATTATAATAATCTCCTTGTCCAAGGAGAACGTCCCAATAATTAAAACCTGTTGGAGTAGATGTAAGATGCCATTTACCAATCATTGCGGTCTGATAACCAGAGCTTTGCAATAACTTTGGAAACGTCTGTTGCCCCCCATCAAAGGTTCGAGTGTTATCTGTGAATCCATTGGTATGACTATGTTTCCCGGTCAGCATGCAAGCTCTTGAAGGACCACTGAGCGAATTGGCCACAAAACTATTCGTAAATCGTACTCCATGATTGGCAATCCAATCTATGTTAGGTGTTTCGATAAAACGGTGATCATAAGCGCTGATAGTCTGAAAAGAATGGTCATCGCTCATAATATAGACAATATTCATAGGCTTTCTAACCTCTTGGGCAAAGGTAGAACTCACAGACATTGTACCTATCAATATACAAAAGATTTCGTTTGGTTCCATCATCTTGGTGTTTGGAATTTGCCTTCAAAAGTAAGGATTATTTTTCTATTTTGCTAAATTGACAAGATTAATTGTATTAAAAGAACTTATTAAAATTTTTCTAATAAAGAAACGAAATCTCGTAACTATAAAATATAGAGCTTCTGCCATTTTTAATCATACTTAGTTTACAAAGACCATCATAATATGAGCAAATAATATTCCGATAAGTCACACGCTTTTCTCTTTTGTTAATTCTACAAGTCTGATCTTTGTGGAATAACCATAAATAATCATACGGCA
>CALNBT010000101.1 GCA_937874345.1 uncultured Prevotella sp. | reverse complement strand
TCCAATTTCTGAAGATGCGATTTCTCCAATTCTGCTTTCGCATAGTTGAGCGTCACTTTAAACGTCTTCACATGTTTAGAGGGCACTTCAAACATTGCATTGGTCATCATTGATTCTACAATTGAGCGCAAACCGCGGGCTCCCAACTTATATTCCACAGCCTTATCCACAACATAGTCGAGAACAGCATCTTCAAATGTCAAAGTAATACCGTCCATTTCGAAAAGTTTGACATACTGTTTGATGATCGAATTCTTAGGCTCTAATAAGATGCGCCTTAAGGCATCACGGTCAAGAGGATTCAAATACGTCAACACTGGCAAGCGACCAATGATTTCAGGAATCAAGCCAAAAGATTTCAAATCCTGTGGAAGAATATACTGCATCAAGTCACCCTTATCTATCTTCCTGACATTCTGTACCGAATTGTACCCTACTACATGTGTGTTTAGACGCTGAGCTATCTTGCGTTCGATGCCATCAAAAGCGCCACCACAGATGAACAAAATATTTTTAGTGTCCACGTGGACATATTCTTGATCAGGATGTTTTCGGCCGCCCTGTGGAGGAACATTTACCATGGTACCTTCCAAAAGTTTCAACAAGCCCTGTTGAACACCTTCTCCACTGACATCTCGTGTAATGGAAGGGTTATCACTTTTACGCGCGATCTTGTCAATTTCATCGACAAAAACAATACCTCGCTCGGCTGCAGGAACATTGTAATTAGCCACCTGTAAAAGCCTTGACAGGATACTTTCGACATCTTCGCCTACATAGCCAGCCTCTGTAAAGACAGTAGCATCAACAATGGTAAAGGGAACATCTAACAATTTGGCTATGGTTCGTGCCAAAAGAGTTTTACCTGTTCCTGTTGATCCCACCATGATGATATTACTTTTCTCTATCTCAACCCCACTATCATCCTTTGATTGCTGCAAACGTTTGTAATGATTGTAGACAGCTACCGACAGGTAGCGCTTTGCATCATCTTGTCCAATGACATATTCATCGAGATATTGTTTGATATCTTGAGGCTTGGGTATCTTTTTGAGTTGAAAAGGCTCATCTGCAGCATGCTTTTCCGACGTTGCCGGATTGAGCACACCTGCCGATAACGCTATTTGATAGGCTTGTTGTGCACAATTTTCACAAATGTATGCATTGAGTCCAGTTATCAACAATCTTACTTCATCTTCACCTTTACCACAAAAGCTGCATGCTTTTTTAGATTTTGCCATCCTTGATTTTTACTTCTTCTTTGTTAAAACTTCATCAATCATACCATACTCTTTTGCTTCATCAGCATTCATCCAGTAGTTACGATCCGAATCTTGCCATACCTTTTCGTAAGGTGTATGAGAGTGGTTCGCAATAATAGTATAGAGTTCTTTCTTGAATTTTTGAATCTCTTTAGCTTCTATTTCGATATCGGAAGCCTGACCCTGTACGCCACCTAATGGCTGATGTATCATCACTCGACTATGAGTCAACGCGCTGCGTTTTCCTTCTTGTCCAGCAACGAGCAACACTGCTGCCATTGATGCTGCCATACCTGTACAAATTGTAGCGACATCTGAAGAAATAAATTGCATTGTATCATAAATACCAAGCCCAGCCGTCACGCTTCCACCAGGACTATTGATGTAAATAGAGATATCCTTGCCACTATCTGCACTATCAAGATACAGTAGCTGTGCTTGAAGAGTATTGGCTGTATAATCATCTATTTCTGTCCCCAAAAAAATAATTCTATCCATCATCAACCTAGAGAACACATCCATTTGTGTTACGTTTAGTTGGCGTTCTTCCAAAATATAGGGATTGAGATATTGGGCTTGGCTTTTGATAACATCATCAAGTACCATTCCATTCATGCCCAAATGCTTTGTAGCATATTTTTTAAAATCGTTCATCTGATTTATACTTATCGATTAAACATAAAAAAAAGAGAGGTTACCGACTCTTTTAAAACCTTGATTATACAAAGTTAATAAAAAAAGTCGATAACCTATTAGTAAGCGTTTTTTTTAAGTTAAAAAAACCTTATTTGTTTTCAAACAATTTATTGAAGTCTTCCAATGAAATTTTCTTTTCATTCAACTTAACTGCCGTCTTCAAAGCCTGAGTAAGTTTCATGTCTATAGCACGGTCAACAAATGCGTCAACGCTCTCGTTCTTCTTCATCAAATCGTTTACGTAATTGTCGATATACTCCTCAGGAACATTACTCATGCCATATTGTGCAAACTGTGCACGAGCGCTATTACGAGCAACTTCTCTCACATCTTTGTCATCAACTTGAATATTATTGGCTCTTACGAGCTGTTCCTTGACCAGATGCCAATTTAATTGCTTGATGCTTTCATCATAATTCTTCTCAACGAAATCTTCACCTTTTCCCTCATTGTTTTTCAACATGATTCGCTTAAGCAAAGCATCGGGATAAGCTAAAGTCCCAACTTTCTTTTCACAATACTCACGTGCGTCAAGTAAGAACTTGTAATCACTTTCACCAGCAAGTTGCTCTTTCAAGCCTTGGGAAATCTTCTCACGGAAATCTTTTTCATCCTTCACAACATCCTTGCCATATACATTGTCGAACAATTCCTGATCAACGGCATGATTCTTGTAACGACTGATTTCTGTAATCTGATAACTGAAGTCACCTTCATAATCCTTCACTTGATCCTTTTCGATCTTCAAGAGAGAAGAAACTTCGGTGTCATTTTCAGGATAAGCCTTACGAGGATTAAAGATCAAGATGTCACCCATCTTTGCCCCATCAAAGATTTTCTTTTGTTCGTCAACTTTGATATAGTCGGGCATCAAGACAGCTCCCTCTACTGTTAAGCCAGCCTCTTTTGTATTTCCATTCTCATCAAGCTCACGTAAGTCGCCTTTCAACATATCTTTTTCTTGATAGCTGTCTACTTTGTCGTAGGTACCCATGCGAGAAGCGAACATCTCAACCTGTTGATCAATAAGTTTATCGTCTACTTGAATATCATAATAGTCAATCTTATCGTTAGCGTTGAGCTCAATATTGAATTCAGGTGCAACAGCAATATCAAAAACAAATGTGTAAGGTGCATCTTTTTCAAGATCAACAGCCTCTTGAGTAGCC
The DNA here is from genome assembly GCA_937874345.1 of uncultured Prevotella sp. Lineage (GTDB taxonomy): Bacteria > Bacteroidota > Bacteroidia > Bacteroidales > Bacteroidaceae > Prevotella. The sequence goes on along the minus strand of CALNBT010000101.1, from coordinate 13,680 downwards.
GATGGAAGAGGTTCACCAAGCATCTGTACTTTATTCTCTCGAATATAGTCATACAGTTTTTGTCCAACCAACTTGTTGATAGCATCCATCTTTATAGAAGGCCCGAATTGGCGCTTGATCATTCCCATGGGAACCTGTCCCGCTCTAAAGCCGGGGACATTTGCCTTTTTACGATAGTCCTTCAATGTCTTCTCGACATCGTCTTTGTAATCAGTCTCTTCGACAGTCACAGTCAAAAGACCATTGAGCTTGTCTGGATTCTCAAATGAAATATTCATTACTAATGCTTTGTATTATAATTAATTATTTTTCAAACGAATGGCAAAATTAGTCATTTTCCAAGAAATTTCCTAACTTCAAGTTGAATAATTTACTTTTTTAACTGATTCCGAAGATAACAATAGATAAGTGAGTACCTTAGCCGCGCATATAAAACTAAAAACCAATGAATTTCAAAAAATTAATTTTCATGGCACTTGTTGCTGTTTTGTCTCTTATGCCAACTACAATAAACGCCCAAAGTTGGTCTGCGAAGCAAGCACCAATCATGACAACATGGGGTGAGACAATTGATCCGAATCAAACCTGGCAGGAATATCCACGTCCGCAATTAATCAGAGAAGATTGGCAAAATCTCAATGGCCTATGGAATTTTTTTATTAGAACATCGAGAGAAGATTTAAGCTACGAAACGAGTATAGCTGCATTTTCCCAGAAAATTCTGGTTCCATTTGCGGTTGAATCAGCACTCTCTGGAATCATGAGTCAAGACTTCGCAACGAATGCAAATAGTACATTCATGTATCGTCGGACATTTACCTTGCCTTCAACATATCAAGGTAAACATTTATTGCTTCACTTTGGAGCCGTAGACTGGAAATGTAAAGTTTATATCAACGGACAAGAAGCAGGAGAACACGCAGGTGGAAACGATCCATTCTCCTTTGATATCACCAACTACCTGACCAATGTCGCCGAACAAGAGATTGTGGTAGCCGTAATAGACCCCACGACCAATGGCGGACAGCCAACAGGAAAGCAAACCATTTATCCCAGTGGTATCTGGTACACGCCTGTAAGTGGTATTTGGCAAACAGTTTGGTTAGAGCCCGTCGCAGAAGCACATGTTGAACGCTACGAGGTTCTTCCCGACATAGACAATCAATCGATCAAACTGAACGTCATCACTTCTACAGCGAATGCTGTCGCCGACATTGCTATCAATGACGGTACAGGCTATAAAACAGTAAAGCAAGGCATACCTGTAAACGCGTTTCAGGAAATCAGCATCCCGAATCCAAAACGCTGGTCACCTGATTCCCCTTTCATATACGATATGGAAATTACGCTTTCATACAACGGAAACGTGACCGACAAAGTGCAAGGATACTTCGCGATGCGCAAGTTCAGCCGTGGTATGGCTAATGGACATCCTTGTCTCATGCTGAATAATGAGCCATTATACCTATCCGGCCCGCTGGATCAAGGATACTGGCCTGACGGTCTTTTCACTGCACCCAGCTACGAGGCCATGACCTTTGATTTGAAAGCGATCAAGTCTTTGGGGATGAACATGGTTAGAAAACACATCAAAGTTGAGCCAGACAGCTGGTACACATGGTGTGACCGAAACGGTTTGATTGTCTGGCAAGACATGCCAAGCGGCAACATGTCTGGTAGTCTGGGACCGACATCTGTTCAAGAACAGAATTTCTACGATGAGAGTGTTCGCATCGTCAATTCTTTGAAACAGCACCCCTCTATTGGGGCATGGATTGTTTTTAATGAGGGATGGGGACAAAACGCAGATATGGGAAGCGGTCATACCCATCGTGGAGTAACGGCCGTACGAGATGCAGACGCAGATCATACCCGGTTAATCAATGCCGTTACAGGTTGGACAGATTTTGAGATTGGGGATTTTCTCGATATACACAGCTATCCAGCCCCTAATGCAATCCCTGATCCAAACAACGAACGCATTTCTTCATGTGGCGAATTTGGTGGTATTACAATGTTGGTTGAAGGACATCAATGGTCGGGAAGTCAACAGGTTTATACAGCTGTATCCAATAGTGATGACTATACATCTTTGTTTAACCAATATACCAACAAACTACAAGAACTTCAACTATCAAATGGACTGTGGTCGTCTGTGTATACACAGATTACAGATGTTGAGCAAGAGTTGAATGGAATATTAACCTATGACCGTAAAGTCTGGAAAATAACAGATGCACAAAAGGCATCTATCAAAAAGAATATTGAACAGACAATCCACAACAGATTTACAGGAATGACAGTTGCCTTGGATGCAGCTGATACGTCAACAAGTAATATTTATTGGCGCATCACCACCACCCAGCCGGTGGATGGATGGCAAAATACTACATTCGACGATTCTCAATGGCGTAATTCTGTAGCTGGATTTGGAGGCAACGAACGTTATAGAAAAACCCAATGGAGTTCATCTGATATCTGGATTCGTCGTCATTTTACGCTTCAAAACGTGTCTACAGTTGAAGACTTGAGCAATCTTTACCTTTGGATGTTTCACGATGAAGATGCTGAAGTTTACATCAATGGCGTCTTGGCTGTCAAAGCCAATGGCTACAATACCGATTATCAGGCTTTCGAAATGACAAATGAAGCCAAGCAAGCCATCTTGCTGAATGGGGATAATGTCTTGGCTATCCATTGCCATCAAACAACTGGTGGTCAATACATTGATGCAGGGTTCAGGCTAAGAGAATATCAGCCCAACAACACTTTGACCGTTACGAACATGCCAGCAGTGCAGCCACTGCCTTCTCGCAGTTCAAACGATCAGCAGGCCTACCTCATGAGTTATTATACTCAATCTGAACAAAACCTCCACTATGCATTCAGTTACAATGGCCAGCAATGGACCTCACTCAATGCTGGCAAAGGTGTATTCAATGGTAACGATCCGACCTTATTGATGCGCGACCCATATATCAGGCGTGTTCACCAAAATGGAACAGATGTATTTCATCTTGTCCACACATGGGGAATGGAACATCAAGGAATCTACCACTGGCAATCTCCCGATTTAATTCATTGGACGGCGGCTGACGGATCAAACAACGGAGTCATCCCATTGATGAATGGCAGTTACGGCGAGCCTATCTCTGACCGTGCTTATTCACCAGAGTTTACATACGATGAAGCCAACGATCTATTCTATGTATACTGGTCGTCTATGATAAACAACAGATACCAAATCTATTATTGCACCACGAAAGACTGGAAGATCTTCAGCCAGCCAAAATTATATTTTGACCCTGGATGTGGCGCAAGCGACTTGCATATCTCCAAAATGGGAAATCAATATTATGCCTTTTTCAGGGATATGGATCGGGGACAGAATCTGTGTATGGCTACCTCGTACAGCTTAAATCCAGATGTTGATCAGTTCAAAAACACCAAACGCCTCTTTTCAAACACCTATCTTGACGTAAATGGTCCATCCACATTTCCATCACTTCAGAATGATGGATGGTTCTTATATTACAGCAAGATGAATGGTAGCGGTATCAGCTATTCAGGATCATCTGATCCGTCACAATTGAAATGGTATGCATACGGTGATGAAGAATACAAAAATCCGGAAAATGTATCACAAGGAAGTGTAGAAGTTATTTCCAACAACGAATTGAAAACACTTCTTGACGCGTATGGTTACGAACAAACCGATTTACTACCAACCGCAGAAACATACCCACAGGAATGGAAATACACCACAAACTTGGAGGCTGGCTGGCAACTGCAGAATTTCAATGACTCTAATTGGAAAACAGGTTTGACAGGTTTTGGAGCAAATAACCCACCGAATACCATCATCAAGACCCCATGGACAACGAGTAAAATATATCTGCGGAAGAAACTGGATTTAACGGGCTATTCGCAAAAGCAAATACAAGATATCACTGCCCGTCTATACCATGACGAAGATATCGAGGTTTACTTCAATGGAATTTTAGCGGTACAAATGCCAGGATATACTCAGAAATATATCGATACACCTGTCAGTCCTGAAGCAATTGCGGCATTACGAGCAGATAATACAAATGTTATCAGCATTGTTTGTTCACAGACAAGTGGAGGACAGTATGTTGATTTTGGACTGAAGACATCCAAACCTATAGAAATCTCGGGGATAGAAGTAACTTCAACAAAACCTGGAGCAGTTTCAAATGGATATATTTATAATTTGCAAGGACAAATTGTTCGGCAAACGACTAAAGGTTTCAAAGGACTATCGAAAGGCATTTATATTGTCAATGGAAAGAAAATTGTAATTCCCTGAACGAATAAAAGGCTGAGTATTCATTTGCTCAGCCCTTATTCGCTTTTCAAATACCATGGACTTCAATCATGCTGTTCAGTAGTCAAAGGCACTGTCCTATCATTTTTCTAAGAACCGAAACAAAACAACGAATGAATTAGGCTCCCCTTATTCTTCGTTTTCAGCTTCATTCTCCACCTCTTTTACCTTCTTGAAGAGATCGGAAGCAAAGACCAAATCATTCAACCGTTTATTTTCAGAAGACATAATATCATCCTTTGTACCTGTCCACTCGACCCTTCCTTTGTAAAGAAAGATGATTTTTTCACCAATACCCATCACAGAATTCATGTCATGGGTGTTGATAATCGTTGTCATGCCAAATTCTTTTGTGATGCCCGACAACAATTCGTCAATGACGAGTGAGGTTTTCGGGTCCAAACCAGAATTAGGTTCATCGCAAAAGAGGTATTTAGGATTCATGACAATTGCGCGGGCGATGGCGACTCTCTTCTGCATGCCGCCAGACAGCTCCCCTGATTGTTTGTTTTGGGCATCCATCAGATTAACACGTGCCAGGCACTCTTGTGCCCGTTTCACACGGTCGCGTTGGGGCATTGGTGAGAACATATCCAATGGAAACATGACGTTTTCTAATACAGACATAGAATCGAACAATGCGGCACTTTGAAAAATCATACCCATCTCGCGGTACATTTTTATCTTTTCTCTTTTGTTCATCGATGCAAAATTGCGACCGTCATACAAAACTTCGCCACATGTCGGTTCTAGCAAACCAACCAAATTCTTCATAAGAACCGTTTTTCCAGAACCACTCTGCCCAATAATCAAATTGATTTTTCCATCCTCAAATGTTGCATTGATATCCTTTAAAACTCGCTTACCTTCGAATGACTTACATAGGTGTTTTACTTCTATCATATCTGGCTGAGTATTTGGGTGAGAAAAACATCAGAAAAAAGAACTAACACCGAACTGCTGACTACTGCATCGGTTGAGGCTTTACCAACTTCAAACGATCCCCCCTTGACACTATATCCAAAATAGGAGGAAACGCTGGCGATGATAAAGGCAAAGAAAAGACTCTTGATAATACTCATCCACATAAACCATGCATTGAATGAATGTTGCAGTCCGATTGTCAGATCTTGGGGAGACAGAACCTTTCCGAAGAATGCCGTTCCATAAGCCCCCAAAATACCAAACACGGAACTGAATATAACCAGGAACGGCATGATTGTTACCAAACCGGCAACCTTGGGCAATATGAGATAACTGGCTGAATTAACCCCCATAATATCTAATGCGTCTATTTGTTGCGTCACTCGCATCGTTCCTAATTCGGAAGCGATATTAGATCCTACTTTACCTGCCAAGATCAGACACATGATTGAACTAGAAAACTCTAATAACAAGATTTCGCGCGTTACATATCCTGTTGTCCATTTAGGCATCCAAGCACTTGCAATATTCAACTTCATCTGAATGCAGATCACTGCACCAATGAAAAAGGATATCAAGAGAACGATAGGAATAGAATCGACTCCCAATTGTGCCATTTCCTTAACGTAACGCTTCAAAAACATCCGCATACGCTCGGGCCTTCTAAAGGTACGACCCATCAGAATCAAATAAGATCCAAATACGGTCAGGTTTTTGACGATTAGTTTTACCATTGATAATTTAAATAAAAGCCATCAGCTCTTTGCAAAATTAGCAAAAATCCAAATAATAAGACGATAAATAAACAGAGTTTTTGAGAATATCACGCTTATTATAACTAAATTTACTACTTTTGCCAAGTACAACAGGTACATTGACAATATGGATGATAACAATATTCTGAACAACGAACAAGTTGTCGAAACGACAGCACTCAGTGAAAACAACGACTCAACCGTAAACGATGCAAACAACCATTTCCCAGAGAGTATGATGCTGAGCACCGACGGATTGGTCAAGCGCTACGGAAAGCGTACCGTTGCCAACAAAGTCAGTTTCAAAGTTCGACAGGGCGAGATCGTGGGTTTGCTGGGGCCCAACGGAGCAGGAAAGACTACATCATTCTACATGACCACTGGGCTAATTGTACCCAACGAAGGACATGTATACCTCAACGATATGGATATCACAGAATATCCTGTTTATAAGCGAGCCGTTGCCGGTATTGGTTATTTGCCACAAGAGGCAAGTGTATTCAGAAAAATGAGTGTTGAGGACAACATCTTGTCTGTTTTGGAAATGACGACTCTTACCCGGCACCAGCAATTGGAGAAACTGGAAAGTCTCATCAATGAGTTTAGACTAAACAAGGTTCGCAAGAACAAGGGCGACCAACTTTCCGGAGGTGAACGACGTAGAACAGAGATAGCACGCTGCCTTGCCATCGATCCTAAATTTATCATGCTCGACGAGCCCTTTGCCGGTGTCGACCCTATTGCCGTAGAAGACATTCAGCACATCGTTTGGCGGCTAAAATACCGTAACATCGGTATCCTGATTACCGATCACAACGTACAGGAAACGCTGACCATCACCGATCGCGCCTATCTTTTGTTTGAAGGAAAGATATTGTTTCATGGAACACCTGAAGAACTGGCCGACAACCAGATTGTGCGCGAAAAATACTTGGGAAGTAACTTTATCCTGCGTAAAAAAGACTTCCAGTTGATTGATGAAGCCAAAAGAGCAAAAGAAATGGAAGAAGAAGAGGGCGTGGTATAATCTACTACCAAATTCAAAAATAAGCCACCTTTCCATCATTGAGAATATCAATGGAAAGGTGGCTTATTTTTTTTAAAAGACTTGACCGCAACCCCTATGAAACAAAATCATGCGTTTTGTTATTCAATACCATGAAAATTGCCAATCAATCCCCATCATATTGGCTTACGATTCTATGGATTTTCCAAAGCATTGAGATTCGACAACTTATCAACATCAATGCCGTGTCATTTCATATACCAAACATTATCTTTCTCAACCATTGGGACAACAATTTCTTCACTGGTACTGTCTCCGTAGGCAAAGACCAAAAAGACATTAGCGACATGCCGGCTTGTATCTACTTTTGCATTCACAATTCGAACATCCTTGATACCTCGATGGTCCTGCTCTTGTTGTGCCATATACATCTTGGCATTGTCTACAAGTTGGTTTCTATAGCTACTTGGAATTTGATCAGTGCGATACTTACCATCAACAAACGATTCGTATTGCCCAGTTAGCAAATACTTGTAATATTGCTTTGCTGATCGAGCGGCCACTTCATTGACATTCGGTGTAGAAGTACAACCCATTACTGTCAGCAACAACAAGAAAATAAACAGCAATGCACGCATAAAGATTATTTCTGACGGATAAACACGTTGATGGGACATCCGTGCATAGGCCAATTTTCACGAATCTTATTTTCCAGGAAACGCCGATATTGCTCTTTCACATATTGCGGCAGATTTGCATAAAATACAAATGACGGTATTTGCGTATTGGGCAATTGGTTGCAATACTTAATCTTTATGTATTTACCCTTGATAGAGGGAGGTGGTGTTGCCTCAATAATAGGAAGCATCACCTCGTTTAACTTTGATGTTCCCACATGGGTCTTACGGTTCGTGTACACTTCCTTGGCGGTTTCAAGCACCTTGAAAATACGTTGCTTGGTAGTAGCCGACGCAAAGATAATGGGGAAGTCAACGAATGGTGCCATTCGCTCTCTGATGGCGTTTTCAAAGGTCTTGATGACTTTCTGATCCTTGTCTTCAACTAAATCCCATTTGTTTACAACCACCACAAGTGACTTATTATTCTTTTGAACCAACTGGAAGATATTCATATCCTGTCCTTCGATACCACGAGTAGCATCAATCATCAAGATACAGACATCACTGTTCTCTATGGAACGGATGCTTCGCATGACTGAATAGAACTCTAAATCTTCTGTCACTTTATTCTTGCGACGAATTCCGGCCGTATCTACCAGATAGAAATCAAATCCAAACTTATCGTAACGTGTATAAATACTGTCACGTGTTGTTCCGGCAATCTCTGTTACAATATTGCGGTCTTCACCGATAAAAGAATTGATAAGACTGCTCTTACCCACATTTGGGCGACCAACGACAGCAAAGCGAGGAATGTCTAATTCCAACTCTTCTTTGTTTTCGGCAGGAAGCTTTTCAAGGACCATATCTAACAGATCGCCGGTTCCACTGCCCGAAATAGCACTGACACATTGTGGCTCGCCCAATCCCAAACGGTAAAAATCGGCTGCCGTATAATACTCAGCACTGTTGTCAACTTTGTTGGCAACTAAGATAACTGGCAAACCAGAACGACGCAAGATTTTGGCAACATCTTGATCCAAGTCGGTCAATCCAGTTGTAATATCTACCATGAAAAGCACCAAATCGGCTTCTTCGGTTGCAACAACAACTTGTTTGCGAATGGCATCTTCAAAGACATCATCAGAATTAACGACCCAGCCTCCAGTATCGACTACCGAAAAGACTTTTCCATTCCAAAGGCATTTGCCATACTGACGGTCGCGTGTTGTTCCCGCAGTATCACTGACAATCGCCTTGCGCGATTGTGTCAATCGGTTGAATAGTGTGGACTTTCCAACATTTGGACGTCCAACAATTGCTACTAAATTTGCCATATAAAACCCCTCCTAACCTACCCCAAAGTGGGGATGTTTATGCGCGAGGCTGCGCTTTTATTGATATATTAGAGCGATACGAATGAGGGCATTTTACCTTCTACGTAGAAGATGCACTATCATCTCATATCTTCCAACTTCATGTTATTTATTATTTGACCTCAATTTTTTCCAAAGCACATTTTAGATGTTCATTCGCTTTTGGTGCTAAGCATTACTCTGGAGACTGGGGGAGGTCTTTTATTCGGGTTTATACCCGAAATCACCCAGCTCTTTCGTCGAACTTCGCCAGTCTTTATCAACCTTGACAAAGGTCTCCAGATAGATTTTCTTTCCAAAAAACTTCTCTAGCGCCTTGCGAGCTTCCGTACTGACCTTTTTCAAGGCTACACCTTGATGCCCGATGATGATACCCTTCTGAGAATCTCTCTCTACATAGATCACGGCGTTGATGCTGATCAGCTTGTTCGTTTCTTTAAAACTTTCGACATTAACCTCTACTGAATAAGGAACTTCTTTGTCATAGTAAAGCAAGATTTTCTCGCGAATGATCTCACTGACAAAGAATTTTGCAGGCTTATCGGTCAGCTGGTCCTTATCAAAAAACGGTGGACTGTCGGGCAAAAGCTCTTGAATTCGTTTCAACAACATATCTACACCAAATTTATTGGCAGCAGATATTGGCAAAATTTCAGCATTAGGCAAAAGAGCGTACCACTTCTCTACTAAATTGCTTAATGTCACTTGGTCTGTTTCATCAATCTTGTTGATGAGCAACAGTACAGGAATGGTCATTTTCTTGACTTTCTCCAGAAAATCAAGGTTCTTCTCAGGATTTTCTACAACATCAGTCACATAAAGCAAGATATCTGCATCTGCCAACGCCGATTCAGAAAAAGCTAGCATGTATTCCTGCATTTTGTAATTGGGTTTCAAAACTCCAGGTGTGTCAGAAAAGACAATCTGCATATCATCCGTATTCACGATTCCCATGATACGATGACGTGTAGTCTGAGCTTTGAACGTCGCAATTGAAATACGTTCACCGACCAGAAGGTTCATCAACGTTGACTTACCAACGTTAGGGTTACCCACAATATTTACGAAACCGGCTTTATGCATGATGTTGAATAATGTTTGAGAAAGAAAAAGCGCATTCTTCTTGATGAAAGGATGCGCTTTCTGAACGTACGATTGTTATATGATCAAAAAAATAATCACGACTTCTTCGTAGATACCGCAGCGCCATCATAGGCCCATTTGCAAAAAGAGGCTCCATGAACAAACCCAGCACCAAAAGAAGTAAAAATGACATTATCACCTTTTTTCAATTTGCTTTCGAAATCCCACAATGCAAGGGGAATGGTAGCAGCGCTGGTATTGCCGTAATGTTCAATATTGATAGCAACCCTTTCCATGGGTAGTTCTGCTCGCTTGGTAACTGCTTCAATAATCCGTAGATTTGCCTCATGGGGAACAACCCAGTCAACATCTTCAGTGGTCAAGTTGTTTCGTTTCATAATTTCCAACACGTCATTACTCATATAGGTCACCGCATAACGGAATACCGAACGACCTTCTTGATAAAGATAATGAAGGTGGTGATCAACTGTAAAATGAGAAGGAGGACAAACACTGCCCCCGGCCTTCATGTGCAAGAAAGGAAGTCCTTTACCATCGGTACGGAAGTACATATCCTGCATTCCATATTCTTCATCTTCAGATGCTTCAAGCAATACAGCTGCAGCACCATCTCCGAAAAGCACGCATGTTTGACGATCCTGATAATCCACCATTGAAGACATCTTATCTGCTCCAATAACGATGATTTTCTTACAACGACCACTTTCGATTAAGCTAGATGCCACGCTGAGATTATACATAAATCCTGAACAAGCAGCCTCCAAGTCGAAAGCAAAGGCATTTTTCAATCCAAGTTTCCCTAACACAATTGATGCTGTAGAAGGAAACTTGTAATCCGGTGTTGTTGTTGCCACGATTAAGGCATCAATCGTGTCGGGATCGACACCGGTCTTCTGAATGAGTTGTTTGGCAGCCTTTCGGGCTAAATAGCTGGTACCCAGGCCTTCTTCTTTGAGAATTCGGCGCTCCTTGATACCAACACGGGCCATAATCCATTCATCGCTGGTGTCAACCATTCTGGATAGTTCCTCATTTGTCAGAACGTAATCAGGAACATACCCTCCTACACCAGTAATGACCGACTTGATCTTTCCCATTATTCAGCAACTTCCTTTTCAACAGCTAACTTGCCCCTATAGTAACCGCATGAAGGGCAAACAGTGTGATATACATAATATGCACCACAATTTGGACATAACGCCAATGTTGGAGCTACAGCCTTATCATGTGTTCTTCTCTTTAATGTACGAGTCTTCGACTGTCTTCTTTTAGGATGTGCCATTTTCTTTTATTCTTTAATTATTGTTTTTAATTTATCTAATCCAGCCCAACGTGAATCTTGAAGCTCTTTCATATTCTCTTCACTACTTCGGGTAGTCAAATACGCATTTAGTGTTTCTGTCATAGCAGAGTCGCATTTTCCAGGTGCATGCACATGCTTGATCGGAACACTTAGCTCTATAAATTCATAGATAAGCCATGATGTGTCGAGTATTCCTTCTTTCTCTGACACTGTAACAAGGTCATCTTCATCTGAGTAGTCATCACCAAGTGCTACCACAAGACGGTTTTCCGACTCTATAGGCTGCTCCATATCACCGAGACATAAGTCACAGGGTATGGTAACAGAACCTTGTATGTGAAAATTGAACTCAAAACAGTTTGCCAATTTATGTATTGTTACCGAAACAGCAAGATTACCCTGATGGATATCCGGAGCATCTACAGCCTCGAAATATTCATCGTCGAGTGAAAAATGAAACATGCTCTGCTCGGCTTTCAACCCTTTTAAATCAATCTTAAACGGTTCTAAATTTCGCATTATCGCACTTTGAGGTGCAAAGTTACAAATATTTTCTGAGATGTGCCATATTAATGAAAAAAAATATATTGCCCATCAATAACTTATCTCAATATAATCAATCGTATCTACTATTCAAATAGTACAATATTGGCTAATACCTGCAGAGAAAAATTGCACTTGAACGACAAAAAGGTAACTGCATTTCAATTTTCAGATCATGCTTGGTCAAACTTTTAGTATATTATCTATTTTAAGCAAATGGCGGTTCCCAAGCTTCAATATACTCTCCAACACACAAGAACCTAGACAAACAAAATCAAATTATTCAGTCTTTCCGATGCAGTGAAAAGTCTGTCATAGATATCGTTAACGCAGCATCGAATCATAAACAATGTTCATGTTAACGATTTAATTCGATCCTAAAAGTTGTTCCTTTACCCAATTCAGAATTCTTTACCCAGATTCTGCCTTGGTGATATTCCTCTACGATACGTTTTACCAATGATAGTCCTAAGCCCCACCCCCTCTTCTTAGTGGTGAATCCTGGTTTGAAAACATTCTTCAAATCTTTTTTCTTAATTCCTTTGCCCGTATCGGTCATCTCAATAACTGCTTTTAGGATCGTTTCCTCTACATGGATAATAATCTTACCTTCAGTACCCCCCATCGCATCAACGGCATTTTTACAAAGGTTTTCTATAACCCATTCAAACAGAGAGACATTAAGTTTAACAATAATAGCTTCATCGGGTAAATCCGCAATAATATGGACGTGTCTTGATGTACGGTGATTCATATAATCAACAACATGATTGATTACGTCATTCAAATTTGAAGGTTCCAAAGTTGGCACAGAGCCTATTTTTGAAAAACGATCGGCAATGAGCTGAAGGCGTTGGACATCCTGTTCCATTTCAGGCAATAATGCATCTTGAGGGTAGGTTTCTTTTAAGATTTCAGTCCAGGCCAACAAGCTTGAGATCGGGGTGCCTAGCTGATGAGCAGTTTCCTTGGATAGCCCGACCCAGACTTTATTTTGTTCAGCTTTTTTGGAGGTCAACAATGCAAAAATAGCCACTATCACAAAAATCAATACAACACCGAGTTGAACATAAGGATAGCCAGCCAGACGTTTCAACATTAAAGAATCATCGTAACAAACTTCGATAAAGTCTTCTTTAGGAAGTCCTGTCAAGGCAATGCGAATAAATCTTCCTTTTGCTTTTAAGCTATGGCCAAGTGTATTCACATAGTTAAGACTATCTGTAGCATTTCCTTTCTGCATCTTAATATTTCTATAAGTCTGCACCTTACCCTGATCGTCCATCACAATAACAGGTATCGTGTGGTTGTCATTAATAACTTTCAATACAAGATTCAAGTCAGTATTCTCATCGGCTTGGTTTAAAGAGCGCATGGCTTCAGCCCAAATTTCCATCTTGGTACGTTCTTCGCTTTCCAAATCTCGGATTAATGTATGGGACACAACAAGTGACACTACAGCTATTAATATGGCGGCAATGACCAACAATAATTTCACTTGTCTAATTTTATCTGTCCATTGCATAACAGCCAAGAAACGTTTTAAAATTATTTTTATTGCTTAACTTAACATTTTGATTAAAACTTTCATCAGATGATAAGCGCGAAATCACAAATTAAGATTACATATTTTGTTCCATCAAATGTACAAAACAAAAAGGAAAACTGTATATTTTCTCGTATAATTTTAAATAACTTGAA
>CALNBT010000100.1 GCA_937874345.1 uncultured Prevotella sp. | reverse complement strand
TGATCGCGATTTACGCTAACGATACTATGCTTTTTGTCAATCGTTGCCGTGAATTGTTTGGCTGAATCTGGAAGGGCATAAGTGGACATCTCTGTCTTAACTATACTGTAGGTCGTTTCAGATTGACTTTTGACAGCAGTTTTTATATACCTTTCCGAATACCTTGCATATTCACCAGGTGTAAACGTTTTTTTCTCAATGAGGAATGAAAATCTTAATGCTGTCTTTGGAAGAAAGTAGGTAACTCCTTCAGTAGGCATCTGTGCTTGTGTTGTTACGAGTCCTAACGTAAGCAAAAGGGTACATAAAATTAGTTTTCTCATGTCTTAATCATATAATTGTTTAAAGGCTTGTGGAAGGTATTTGATAATGTCTCCGGCCAAAAGACTTTCTTTACTTAAACTTTCGGCAGCCAAATCACCTGCCAATCCATGAAGGTACAACCCAATGATGCAGGCATCAGCCTGGTTGTACCCCCTGGCAAGCAGTCCTGTTAGAATGCCAGATAAGACATCCCCGCTACCGGCAGTTGCCATTCCTGAATTGCCTGTTTGATTGAAGTATACTTTTCCATTAGGACAGCATAAGGCTGTATAATGACCTTTTAAGAGAATATATCCCTGCAGACGGTCGGTTAATTCTTGCGCTTTCAACAATCTTTCGTAACAGTCTGAGCTGGTATTACCAACTAGTCGGTCGAACTCTTTTGGATGTGGAGTCATGATAATGTTCTTTGGTAGTTGTTGTAACCAGGCTCTATGCGAACCTAGCATATTCAAAGCATCAGCATCAATGACAATGGGGCATTGAGCGCGACGAATTTGAGAAATCATTGCTATCGCAGTATTCTCATGTTGTCCTAAACCTGGTCCAATCTCAAGCGCATCAAAACGATCAGAGTCTAGAGCCTCGGCAAAATATTTCTCTTCATTATCATGGTCAAGGATCGCTTCTGGAACAGATATCTGCAGGATGTCGTTATTGCGTTTTGGCGTATGGATGGTTAGCTTTCCAACCCCACTGCGTAAACAAGCTTTGGCTGATAGGATGGCAGCGCCTGCCATTCCGTAGCTTCCGGCAATAATCAGTGCATGTCCCATATCTCCTTTGTGAACGAAGTCTGAGCGATGGAGGAGTCGGCTTTTTACATCGTTTTCCTCGATAATCGAATATACTGTATCTGTTTTGGCAATATATTCTGCAGATAAATTAATATCAAGCACTTTTATCTTACCAAGGTATGACTGCATGTCAGGCATCATCATGACCAGTTTCTTCTGCTGCAAGGTCAGTGTTACATTGGCTTTGATAATGTTGGCGCGGATGTTGAAGGCGTTGTCTTCGCTAAATAGCCCTGAAGGAATATCAATACTTACTACTTGACAGGGTGATTGGTTGATGTATTTAACCAAAGAAGCAAAGCCACCATTCAGAGGCTTATCCAATCCTGAGCCAAACAAACCGTCAATAACAAGTGTTTTAGCATCAAGTTGTGGGGGATCAAAGTTCGATCTGATCTCAACAAACTTTTCAATTATTTTGTTTTCAATAAGCCGTAGCTTGTTGATGGCACATTGTTTGGAAAGATTGTCGTAAATGTTAAACAGGAAAGCACTGACCTGGTACCCTCTTTCAGCCAACATTCGAGCAACAGCCAACGCATCGCCCCCATTGTTTCCTGGACCGGCAAACACAACAATGGGTGTACCTTGGTGCCATTCTTCTTCTATGGCATTCGTCAAAGCCGTTGCAGCGCGTTCCATCAAGTCAATGCTTTCAATGGGTTCGTGCTCCATTGTATAGGTATCAAGCTCATGTATCTGAGCAGTTGTAAATATCTTCATTAGTTGCAAAAATACAAAATATTAAGGTAAGGATAGTCGTGCTTTCCCTATTTTTCTTTAATTTGTGGCATGCAAAGGAAAATGATAGGTATTTATTCTTCGATATTCTTCGATATTCTTCAAAAGACCGGTATAGATTTTTTTGCTTTTAATATGTCTTCGAATAAGTGATGAAGATAGAACGCCGTATTGTATGTCTGTCTTTTAGAGCAGTTCTGCCTTTTTCAGAAGTGGCAAGACAACCTCTTCGTTCAGTCTTTCACTCTTTTTTACTGCGAGATATTCGTCTAATAGCGTTTGATGATCCTTCAATAATTCTTCCATTACCTTTGCATCGATGATAACAGCTTTCTTATCTCCGGGTGTAATGATGTAGCATACGTTTTGTTTGGCTATTTTACTATTTGTGGCAGACATTGCCAATGAGCCGACAAGACCAAACATACCGCCTATCATTGCGTTCTTGCTCATCTCGCTAACGTTATAATAGGTCATCAATAACTTACCATCTTTGATGTTAAATATTCGAGCATAGCCATTGCCAAATGTTGTGCCTCGATCCTTATAAGGGTGGGTATTGATTAGCAGCGTATCGTGATAGTTGATGGCAAAAGCCTCTTTCTTCAATAGATTTTTAATGTCTTTGTTGTCGGAATCGAACTTAAAATCTTTTCCTCCCCACCACATTTGCTTATTTCGGCTCTTTGTTATAACCAGAACCGAATCCACTTGTTTCCAATGATTGGATTGAAAATCTTCGTAATTGGCACAATATTGGATGCTGGTGGTGATTTTACCTGACTCATTTGCTGTTTGCGGGTCATTGGTTTGTGCGAAAATTGGGATAAAAATCATCGTCATGACAACTGTCAAGATGGCTTTGTTTAAATGATTTCTTTTCATAATAGATATGATGTTGTAATGATTTATTAGATCGTTTTATCAAATATTGCCCAAAGATACATTGCATACAATGGTGATCATATCATCGTTTTTTTTGCATGATTGTGAAGAACGTATGACAGAAGGCAAGAAAGCGAGATCGTATGACAGCAAACGATCTCTTCTTTGGCACATCTTTACAGTTTGGCTAATTCGATAATCTTGTCGACGGCAGCATTGATTCCATCTAAATTTTTTCCTCCTGCCGAAGCAAAATGAGGCTGTCCGCCTCCGCCACCTTGAATCAACTTGGCCGCTTCACGAACCATTTGTCCGGCATTAAGGTGATGGTCGTTAACCATGTCGTCGCTTAACATGACACTGATCAATGGGGTGTTATGCGCTGTTGAGCCAACAACACATACCAGTTTTGTGGGTACGGCTTCTCTTATTTTAAACACTAAATCTTTCGCAGCATTCGCTTCGAATGGCAATATTGCTTTAACAACGGTTACCCCATGGATGGTTTCAGCACGTT
Organism: uncultured Prevotella sp.; assembly: GCA_937874345.1. Taxonomy (GTDB): domain Bacteria; phylum Bacteroidota; class Bacteroidia; order Bacteroidales; family Bacteroidaceae; genus Prevotella. The sequence goes on along the minus strand of CALNBT010000100.1, from coordinate 18,210 downwards.
TTATCAATTCATCCTTCTTTCTTTCGATCGTCTGACTGCCGAACTTCTCGATTTCCTTCTTCATCGAGTCGTGTTCTTCGATATACTTGGTAATGACACCTTGCAAGTCTTTTGCATTGTTGAATAATCCCCGGATACTTTTCAAGAGGTCTTCTGCTGCATAAACAGTATCTTCGCAGTTTTTGCCTGTCAACGCTTCGATACGACGAATGCCCGATGCTACCGAACTTTCTGAAGCAATCTTAAACATTCCGATGCGGCCGGTGCTTGAAGCATGGATTCCACCACAGAACTCGCACGAAGGTCCAAACCTTACAACGCGTACTTTATCACCATATTTCTCACCGAAAAGTGCAACAGCTCCCATTTCCTTTGCCTCATCTAAAGGCGTATCGCGATGCTCATCTAGTTTGTAATCTTGACGAATCATCTCATTGACCAATCGCTCAACCTGACGCAATTCTTCGTCTGTTACTTTTTGAAAATGCGAGAAATCGAATCGTAGTGTACTAGGAGAAACAAAAGATCCCTTTTGTTCTACATGTTCGCCAAGCACTTGTTTCAAGGCATAGTCGAGCAAGTGAGTAGCAGTATGGTTGGCAGCACTGGCATTTCTCTTGTCTATATCGACACAGGCCATGAACTCTGCTTCAGGTTGCTTAGGCAGATTTTTTACGATATGGATGCTTTGGTTGTTCTCTCGTTTTGTGTCGATAATTTCAATCGTCTCGTTTTCGTTCAGAATAACACCCTGGTCTCCAACCTGACCACCCATTTCGCCATAGAAAGGTGTGTTGTCTAAAACCAGTTCAAAGAAGGTTGCTTTCTTTTGAGTAACCTTTCGATAGCGCAGGATATGGCAATTGTATTCGGTATAATCGTATCCAACAAATTGTTGTTCTCCTGCCTGCAGCTCAACCCAATCACTATTTTCAACCTGAGCGGCGTTGCGGGCTCTTTCTTTTTGCTTCTGCATTTCCTCGTCGAACTGTTTTTCGTCAACCGTGATCCCGTTTTCACGGCAAATTAATTCCGTAAGGTCGAGTGGGAAACCATAAGTATCAAAAAGACGGAAGGCAGACAGACCACTCAATTCGACCTGTCCGTTGGCTTTTAATTGCTCCATCGCATCGTTCAACATGCTGATACCTTTGTCGAGTGTACGCAAGAAAGCATCCTCTTCTTCTTTCATTACCTTACCAATGAGCTCTTTCTGGGCAGGAAGCTCCGGGAAAGCATTGCCCATTTCGTGAACCAACACAGGTAACAGTTTGTAAACGAAAGCCTCACGGGTATTGAGGAATGTGTAAGCATAACGAACGGCACGGCGAAGAATGCGTCGGATAACATATCCAGCTTTGGCATTACTTGGTAGCTGACCGTCAGCAATTGAGAAAGCTACCGCACGAAGATGGTCGGCAATGACGCGCATAGCAACATCGATCTCTTCGTTGGTTCCGTATTCCAGTCCAGAAAGGCGTTCAATTTCCTTGATAACAGGCTGAAAAATGTCAGTATCATAATTGGAGTGTTTGCCTTGAAGCATGCGTACCAAACGTTCAAAGCCCATACCAGTGTCGATGACATTCATTGACAGTGGTTCCAAAGATCCGTCGGTCTTACGGTTAAATTGCATGAAGACGATGTTCCAGATTTCAATTACCTGTGGGTCGTCATGGTTGACAAGGTCTCTTCCTGCCGTTTGAGCTTTCTCTTCTGGCGTTCTTGAGTCTACATGAATCTCGCTGCAGGGGCCACAAGGTCCTGTATCACCCATCTCCCAGAAGTTGTCGTGCTTGTTACCGTTGATGATATGGTCGGCAGAAAGATGCTTCAACCAACACTTTTCTGCTTCATCGTCACGCGGAATATTTTCGTCAGGTGATCCTTCGAAAACCGTTACATATAAGTCTTTTGGATCCAAATGCAGTACATCCACCAAATATTCCCAAGCATAATCGATAGCTCCTTCCTTGAAATAATCTCCAAAGCTCCAGTTGCCCAACATTTCGAACATCGTGTGATGATAGGTATCGTGCCCAACTTCTTCAAGATCGTTGTGTTTACCGCTTACACGAAGGCATTTCTGCGAGTCAGCCCTACGTCTGGGTTCAGGACTCTTGTTACCGAGAATGATATCCTTCCATTGGTTCATTCCGGCATTTGTAAACATTAATGTTGGGTCATCCTTGATGACCATCGGTGCAGAAGGCTCAATGGTGTGCCCTTTAGATTCAAAGAATTGTTTGAACGATTCGCGTATTTCGTTTGCTGTCATCATCAGTTGTTATCTTTTATTTTATATAATTCCAATATTGGGTTGGTCGATTGAATAATACATCGGCCAACAGGGCAAATCTGTTGATCTCTTCATGCATGGCAATACCAATGAGATTGACTTGCAAAACCATGAATATCGGGGGACAATACCATGTATTTTGCACCTTAATGTCAATGACTTTGAAAGAAGATAATTATATACCCTGTTTGAAAGAGCAAAATTATAAAAAAATGGGTAAAGCGCCAAACTTATGGATTAAAATCAATGAAAGTTAAGATCTTAGCTGAAGTGCCAAGGATAGGAGAGGGTTGTAAAAAGCTCATTCTTTGGTACGTCTTGAAAATGTGTTTAGATTTATTACAAAAGAACGGTGACAAGGGTTGTTATAATCAAAAAAATGCTGTAAATTTGCAATTACAACATTAAATAACGACCAAAACATTTTGTACAATGGCATTGAATCCTGATAAAAACGTCAAGCTTTATTACACGATTAAGGAAGTGGCAAAGCGATTTGGTATTAATGAGAGTACTTTGCGTTATTGGGAAACTGAATTTCCGCAGTTGCGGCCGAAAACCGTTCAGTCGACCAAAGTCCGTCAGTATTCTGAAGCAGATATCGAGGAAATCAGTTTGATTTATAACTTGGTAAAAGTGCGTGGATTCAAACTTTCTGCCGCGCAAAAGATGCTAAGTGCAAACAGGAAAGGTGCGGAAAAAAGCTCAGAGGTGTTGGACTTACTAACCTCGGTTCGCGCTCAACTGACTGAACTTCGCAAACAACTCGATGGTCTTGTTTGATGATCGTTGGTGTATGGCATGAAAAACCTTGGGCAACCTAATCTGTATCATCGTTAAGAACAGACATTCTGATTAAATAATTCTTTGAACCTCTTGTAATCCTTTGATTTTTTTGAGGCTGTTTACAATGTTCCTTATTTCTTGACGGTCGTGAACACGTACCTCTATGTTGCCGGTTACGATATCTTCTTCACCAGAAACCGTGATTTTCTTTATGTTAACATCCATCTCATCCGAAATGACATCCACGACATCGTGAAGCATTCGCTTACGGTCAATTCCCTTGAATTCTATTGATGCATCAAAGAACCGAGCATTGTGCATGTCCCATTTTGCATCTAAAATGCGGTTGCCATAACTCGATTTTAACTTGCTGGCAACAGGGCAATTTCTTTTATGGATCTCAACCTGTTCATGGTTGTCAATATATCCCAATATATCATCTCCGGGTATCGGATGGCAGCAGTTCGGGAAAAGAAGTGAATCAATGTTACTATCATTGATAAAAATAGGTTTTTTTCGGTTGAAAGAGGCATCAACAGTAAAAGGTTCAACAGTTTGTTGTTTGTCATTCTTCTTTTCATGCCCTATAAACGGCACATATTTGAGCCAGTTACCAGAATTACTGCTCTTTTTCTTCTTTTCGTGTAGGATATCCAAATCTCTGTCAGTGAGGATGACAGATTTATTACCAAGGGCTAGCAATAAGCTCTCATGTTTTTGGAAGTTATGGAATTCGCAAAGCTTGTCCAATAGAGAAGTGGTCATCTCCATGTCGTTGCGAGAAAGCCAAACTTTGAAAATAGCTTCGCCTTGTTTCTGAATCTCTCTATTCTGGCGTCTAAGGATGGCCTGGATTTTGGCTTTGGCCTTTGCCGTAGTGGCAAAATTAATCCAAGAAGGCTGAACATGTTGCGACTTACTGGTCAGAATTTCCACCTGATCGCCACTGCTCAACTTATGACTGAGGGGTACCAGTTTATGGTTTACCTTGGCTCCGATACAATGACTTCCCAATAAAGTATGTATCTGGAAGGCGAAGTCGAGGGCGGTGCATCCGGCTGGCATTGTTTTGATTTCTCCTTTTGGTGTGAAAACAAATATCTCTGAAGCAAATAAGTTTAGCTTGATGGCGTCGAGAAAGTCCATGGCATCGGGCTGTGGGTCATCCAAGATTTCCTTGATTGTCCTCAGCCAGTCATCCAGTTCACCTTCATCTTCGGTATATTCTCCAGGAGCTTTGTATTTCCAATGAGCGGCAAATCCTTGCTCGGCAATTTCGTTCATCCGGTCGCTTCTGATCTGAACCTCTATCCATCGCCCTTGTTTACTCATCAAAGTAACATGCAAGGCTTGGTAACCATTGGCCTTTGGATGGCTTAGCCAATCGCGAAGTCGGTCGGGATGTGACTTATATATTTTGCTGATGGCAACGTAAACGTTAAAACATTCGTTAATTTCGTTAGCCCTTTCTTTCGGTGTGAAGATAATGCGTACGGCCAGAATATCGTAGATTTCATCAAAAGTGATATGCTTGGTTTGCATCTTGTTCCAAATGGAATAAGGACTTTTTACCCTTGCTTTGATTTCATATTTGATTCCCATCTTATCAAGTGTTTCCTTGATAGGATCTGTAAATTGTTCAAAGAGTTTGTCGCGCTGCTCTTTTGTTAATGAAAGTTTGTTGGAAATGCTTTGATATTCTTCAGGATGTTCAAACTTAAAACTCAGATTTTCAAGTTCCGTTTTAATCTTGTTAAGCCCAAGGCGATTGGCTAGTGGGGCATAAATGTACAACGTTTCTCCTGCAATCTTATATTGTTTGTTGGCCGGTTGTGATGCCAGTGTGCGCATGTTGTGCAATCGGTCACAAATTTTAATAAGGATAACCCGGATGTCATCGCTCATGGTCAGCAGCAATTTCTTGAAGTTTTCGGCTTGGGCTGAAGCCTTGTCTCCAAAAATTCCACCACTGATTTTAGTCAGTCCGTCAACGATTTTTGCAATTTTACTGCCGAAAATATTTTCTATATCCTCAATCGTGTAGTCGGTATCTTCAACCACATCATGCAATAGTGCAGAGGAAATACTTGTTGATCCCAGCCCCATTTCTTCGCAAGCGATTTGCGCTACGGCAATAGGGTGAAGAATGTATGGCTCACCTGAAAGACGCCGAACGCCTTTGTGTGCCTGGCGAGCGAAATTGTAAGCTTTTGTAATGATATCGACTTTTTTCCGATGTCGTGATGCTAAGTAGGTTTCCAACAGATGTTGAAAAGCATCTTCTATCATTTTGTTCTCAAGCTCTTCCTTGATTTTATCTTCGGTTTCTTGGTTGTCCATACTGTTCATCACTTATTTGAAGTGGTTTACTTGACTTTTATTTTCTTTCCTTTATGGATAGTAGTGCCCTTTATGCCGTTCAACTTTCTCAATTTCTTGACAGTCGTGTTGTTTCTTTCTGCAATTTCTGATAACGTGTCACCATCCCGAACAGTCGTAAATTTAGTCTTGGAATGCTTTTTACGACTTGAGCTCTTGCTCCTTTTCTTGGAATAGGCCTTTTTCGAGCTGGCATATGAACGTTTTTCGCTGATAACCTTGCTTGGAGACAGGTCTACCTCTACTTCACTGCGTTTGGTCAGTAGTTCATCGGTCTTGTAAGCATAAATGGAATCCTCTTTTTCGATGAAGGAATTGATGAGGTCAACAGGCAAACGAAGGGTAGAAAGTTGATTGCTTCCATTAACGATATCCCTGCGATATTGCGGATTGAGTTCTTTAAGCTGGTTGACATCCATCTTCAATACATTGGCAATCTGGTCGAAATGAATGTCACGGTCTACCATGATCGTATCTGTTTTTTCAGGTACATCGGCAACCATAGGGCAGATGTTATGATCACAATAGTAATTCATAATATAATTCGCTGCAATGAATGCAGGAACATAGCCTCTTGTCTCGGGTGGTAAATAAGGATATATTTTCCAGTAATCCTTGGTGCCATTTGCGCGATGGATAGCCTGGTTGATTTTATCTGGACCGCAGTTATAGGCAGCAATAACGAGATTCCAGTCGCCGAAGATCTTATATAAGTCGCTTAGATAGTTGGCTGCTGCATAGGATGACTTGATAGGATCGCATCTTTCATCCAACAATGAATTGACTGTCAACCCGTAATTCTCTCCAGTCACAATCATAAATTGCCAAAGGCCGGTTGCCCCGACGCGAGAAACAGCTTTAGGGTTGAGTCCTGACTCAATTACAGGAAGGTATTTTAATTCCAGCGGCAGGTGATAAGCTTCCAATGCTTGTTCGAAGATGGAAAAGTAAAAGTTTGAAGCACCAAGCATATAGCTTACTGATTGGCGTAGTTGGTTGCTATATCGGTCGATGAATTTTTGGACTACATCGTTGTAGGGCATTTCCATGATTGTGGGCAAACGCTGGAGACGAGCCTTAAATTCTTCGGGTTTGAAAACCGGATTAAAGTTGGGCAGGTTACAATCTGCATCCTTTCTTAAATAAGTTTTCGTATTATATAAATGAAGCATGCTGTCAACTTCAGCTGTCATCGCTTCGGGTATATCTATAGATTCTTTTTCTCCTTTTTCGTTTGTCACAATGATTTCGTCTTCATCGTCAACGATTTGCGCTTGCAATGACGATGAGAAGCCCAAAAACATGGTGGCTATCAACAAATAAATTCTCTTCATTATCAGTTTATTTTCTATTATGATCAAAAAATGCTTCCAGTATGTTAGCTAAAAATCAAAACGACACTGTATGCCAACGGCATCAGGTTTGAAAGCATATTGGTTTAAGTCTCTATTCAAAATCGTTGGACTGACTCGCAAACTTAAATTGTTTGAAATGTCAAATTCAGACAAAGAGGCATCCACATAGGCATCGATGATGGACAAAGCGTATACACCTACCAAGGAAAAGAAGCTTAAGTCTCTCCAACGACGGTATCGATCTTTACGTTGACTGAACAAGTCTTTGTATCTTGCCTTATTCGAATCATCGATTTTTTGGCCAAGATGAAGGAACTGATCGTAACTATGCGTTTGAGGATCGTTGTCTATCAAGTCCATGTAGCCTTGAGAATAGTCGTGATACATCTGGTTGTTCCATTTCATGGCGTATATGCATCCAACGAAACCTCCATAAACAATCGGCAATTTCCAGTATTTACGATTGTATATTTGGCCCGCTCCAGGTAAAACAATTGACAGCCAAAGCGCTCTCTTCGTATCGGGTTTCCATGTACTCCAATCTCGTTTCGTTTTTTTTGTCACTTGGGTTGTATCTTTGGCTTGCAGCAAACCACGCGACAAGGGCCCTTGTTTGGCGGACTTGACAGGAAGGCTTGTAGAATCAATTTCCATGTAGACATTGTCCTGACTGATTAGGTCTTTGGTTTGAGCGGGTACAATCATTTGAACTGTCCATAGCAAAATCGTCGCCAACAGACAGGTCTTTTCTGTACGTAATATATCATCAAATATTGTTTTCACAATAATTGTCTAATCTTTCAGTTTGTCAAAGATGCTCATCATTCGCTCAAAATCTTTTTCGTTTGCAAAGGGAATGCTGATTTTTCCTTTACCATTGTTCGAGTAAGTGAGTTGAACTTTCGTTTTAAAGAACGAGGATAGGCGGTCTTTTAGTTGCGAATATTCTTGTGGCATGCTGTTTTTTGCGGCAATATGCCTGTTGCTCGTTTGGATATCTTCGCCATTTTTAAGTTTCTGGGTCAATTCTTCTACTTTACGAACCGAATATCCATTCTTTTGAATTTCCTTGAATAATTTGATTTGCAAGGATGGACTATCAACAGCTAGTAATGCTCTGGCATGTCCCATGTCAATTTCTTTTTTCTGCAAAGCCATCTGCACTTGTGCAGGAAGTCTCAATAACCGCAGATAATTGGTGATCGCAGTACGGCTTTTCCCAACATGCTTGGCAACCTTTTCCTGTGTCATTTCGCTCTTTTCCATCAGTTGTTCGTAAGCAAGCGCGATTTCTATCGCATTTAAGTCTTCGCGCTGGATGTTTTCAACCAAAGCCAATTCCATAACATCTTCATCGGCAATGGTGCGGATATAGGCGGGAATGGCTTGTAACCCAACCATCTGAGAGGCACGAAAACGGCGTTCCCCGGCAATGATCTGATATTTTTCCTCAGCAACTTGGCGTAGCGTAATAGGTTGAATAATCCCTATTTCCCGTATACTAGAAGCAAGTTCTTGCAATGCCTCTTCATCAAATTCACGTCTAGGCTGATTGGGATTTGCTTCAATTTGGTCAATCAGAATCTCATTAATGGTAGAACTTCCTTGTGTTCTGATGCTTTCTGTCGAAATCAGCGCATCGAGACCACGCCCAAGTGCGTTGTTATTGATAGACTTGTTGAATTTTTTCCGTACTGCCATGGGTGTATTTTTGCTGAGTGTTTAGAATGAATAGAAGGAATGTGCGGTGTATCAAATTGCCGAAAGATTCAATTTGTTCGCGCTGATTTGAAGAAATAGTGAGCAAAAGTGCTGCTTTACATTCGCCATCAACTATTTTTGTCGATGATTTCTTTTGCCAATGACAGGTGGTTCTTTGCTCCTGTAGAGCCAGCGTCATAAAGAATGACAGGCAAACCATGGCTGGGACTTTCGCTTAGTTTAACGTTTCGTTGAACAACCGTTTTGAATACTAACTCTTGGAAGTGGCGTTTAACTTCATCGTAGATTTGATTAGCTAGGCGTAAACGGCTGTCGTACATGGTTAACAGAAAGCCTTCAATCTCCAATTTCGGATTCAATTTACTTTTGATGATTTTGATCGTATTCAGCAATTTGCTAATGCCTTCTAACGCAAAGTATTCACATTGTACGGGAATAATGACAGAGTCGGCTGCCGTCAGCGAGTTTACGGTGATTAATCCCAGCGAAGGACTGCAGTCAATCAAAATATAATCGTATTCATTTCGAATGGGTTCAAGCAATTTTTTGATTACTTTTTCTCGGTTGTCGAGATTCAACATCTCTATTTCTGCACCTACCAAATCGATGTGGCTGGGTATAATATCCAAACCGTCAATATCGGTTGTATAAATGGCTTCACGAACATCAGCATGATTGATGATGCATTCGTAGATAGAACAATCTACTTTTTTGATATCAACCCCTAAACCACTGGATGCGTTAGCCTGAGGATCAGCATCGACAATCAGTACAGATTTCTCTAAGGTTGCCAAGCAAGCACCCAAGTTGATGGTTGTCGTTGTTTTACCTACACCGCCTTTCTGATTCGCTAATGCAATGATTTTTCCCATTTTTAAAATCTTTCTAAAGATAATTATAAATGCAAAGTTATATATTTTGGTCGAGAATGTCGACAATTAAACCTTTTTTCGTACTTTTGCATAGAAAATTATAAGAATTTTATTTATTGGATAGTAGGCCGGCTTTCAATGAAAAGAAAGCTTTTTTGACTATTTTTTCCCCCTAAATTTAAAGTAATGATACATACAGAGAAGGCTTTGATTTTAATTTCGAATGACGATGGTTATCATTCACCTGGTATTCATGCCTTAGTCGATATGGTTTCCGATTTGGCAGAGGTTATTGTTTGTGCACCAGAGTCGGCTCGATCAGGTTTTTCATGTGCATTTTCTTCTACTGAATATCTACGACTGAAAAGAAGGCGTGATATAGGAACTGCACAGGTTTGGTCGTGTAGCGGGACGCCGGTCGATTGTGTTAAATTAGCAATGGATCAGCTTTGTAAAGACCGTCGACCCGATTTGATATTAAGTGGAATCAACCACGGTGACAATTCAACTGTCAATACCCACTATTCGGGAACAATGGGCGTTGCTATCGAAGGATGTTTGAAGTATATTCCTTCGATAGCTTTCTCGAGTTGTTATTACAACGAAGATGCCAACCTTGAGGCTGCCCGACCGTTTGTGCGTTCTGTGGTTCAGAAAGTCTTGGAAAAGGGATTGCCAAAAGGCATCTGTCTCAATGTAAACTTCCCGGCCAGACAAGAATTTTTGGGCATAAAAGTCTGCAGAATGACCTATGGAAGATGGGTTCATGAAATTGTTAAAGAGCGCCATCCTAGAAATTATGATTATTTTTGGGTGGTGGGACAATATCAAAATGATGAACCAGGTGTTGAAGGAACAGATCAATGGGCGCTTCAGAACGGATTCGTCTCCATCACTCCAACGACTATTGACGTAACTGCTTACGAATTCATGAGAGAAATGGAATCTTGGAATCTTTCTTGATTTTTATTGAAAAGGCATTGATCCATGACGTTCGTCGACATCTTCCATCAAGACCTTTCGCCATTCGCTTTCTTGTTGAATCATGAAAGTTGAGAATGAGATATAATTTTAATTTGTTACAGGTCTTCGCAAAGGCTATAATTGTAGTTTGACAACTATATTAATTAATAGAAAACAGCATGAAATACTATCTGATTGTAGGAGAAGCAAGCGGTGATTTGCATGCATCTAATTTGATGTTGGCCTTGCAACAGCAAGATAATCAGGCTGAGTTTAGATTCTTTGGAGGAGATTTGATGACAGCAGTGGGGGGCGTGTGCGTGAAGCACTATCAAGAAATGGCATATATGGGATTTATTCCCGTTTTGCTGCACCTCCCAGCCATCATGAATAACATGAAACTGTGCAAGGAAGATATTGTCTCATGGAACCCTGATGTCGTTGTTATGGTTGATTATCCTGGATTCAATCTCAGTATTGCCAAATTTTTAAAACGTCATACGCAAATACCGATCTTCTATTACATATCACCAAAGATTTGGGCTTGGAAAGAATATCGCATCAAGAACATCAAGCGTGATGTAGACGAATTATTCTCAATACTTCCTTTTGAGGTGCCATTCTTTGAAGATAAGCATCATTATCTTATACATTATGTAGGAAATCCCACAGCTGATGAGGTACATCAGTTTCGGAAGTCGTACTCGCAAAGTTTTGAGGAATATTGTTTGGTGCACCAACTGAATCCAGCCCAACCGATTATCGCATTATTGGCGGGTAGCCGTATACAGGAAATCAAGGATAACCTTCCTTCAATGATAAAGGCAATTCAACATTTTCCTGATTACCAAGCAGTATTGGCTGGAGCTCCTTCTATTGATGAAAGTTATTATCATCGTTTTTTAGAAGGAACAAATGTCCAGCTTGTAAAAAACGAAACATATCCATTGCTAGCCCAAGCATCAGCCGCATTGGTAACCAGTGGTACGGCTACATTAGAAACGGCTCTGTTTAATGTCCCACAAATTGTTTGTTATAAGACTCCTTTACCCCATTTGATGCGGTTTCTCTTTCAACATGTCATCAAGGTAAAGTATATCTCTTTGGTTAATCTGATTGCTGATAAGGAAGTTGTACCGGAATTGTTTGCGGATCGGTTTGCCGTTTCGAATATTGTGAAGGCATTGAAGGGACTTCTCCCTGGAGGCTTGAACAGACAAAAAATGCTAGAAGATTATCAATCTTTACATTTAGCTCTTGGCAGCCAGGTTGCACATGTAAATACTGCGAAGACTATAGTTGATTTACTAAGCACACTATATTCGCGTAGATGATACCTGTATCTTCGACTTTTCTTTCAATTCTTTTTTTGTGTCAGCCTCCTTTGATTGGGTAGCTGATTTTTCGAGTTGTACGTCAATTTCATTGGGTTTGGTCTGCAATCTCCTGGAGATTGACAAACAATTTCATTGGGTTTGTTCACCAATATGGTGAAGATTGTCTATTCGTTCATTTTGTTATCAAAAGAGGTATCAATATTTTTTCAAACAGACATGATGAGAAGTGTTTGATATTAGACAATAAGAGCGTCGCTGAAGATGTTCGTATTGCATCCTCAGCGACGTAATTTTGTTTTGATAAAGAAGGATTGTCTATATTAAAGTAATTGTGTAAAGGTAGATAACGGCTGCGGGGATAGCCATCAGAGACGAATCAAATCTATCGAGCATGCCACCGTGACCCGGTAGAAGATTTCCACTGTCTTTGATGCCAAGCGTACGTTTAAAGAGCGATTCTACAAGGTCGCCCCATGTTCCGAAGAATACAACTGTAAGTCCCAAGCCAAGCCATTCTACCAAATTCAGATTTGAATAATTGTCTCCTTTAGATTCTAAAAACCAAATAAGAAAGGCTGCCAACAGAACGAGAATCCCTCCTCCAATGCTTCCTTCCCAAGTCTTGCCTGGTGAGATACGTGGAAAGAGTTTGTGCTTACCAAACAAAGACCCGCTACAATAGGCACCCGAATCGTTGACCCATAAGAAGATAAAGATACTTAATGGAAGTAGAAAATAAAAATGGGTTGTTCCATCAGGTGTCTGTCTGAATGCGAGAACGTTTATCATCGATAATGGAAGCGCAATATACATTTGTGACAGCATGGTATATGCCCAATCGTTCACAGGATCTTTATATTTTGTGTAGAGGCTGCTGATAAACAGATAAACGAGTGTCAAGAGATAAGGTACAAAAACAGCATTGGTTTGGATGATTCCGCTATTGATCCCTGCGATGGCCATGAAAAGATACACACCTGCAACGGTAGAAATCATCCGATTGACAGTCACATTTTCTCGATTGTTCACCAAGCCGGTAAACTCCCAAATGGTCATTCCGGTAATCAGGGCAAATAAAAATACCATGGCCAAATGGTGAAGAAATCCTGTTACCATGATGGCAACAAACAATACGCCGGTAATGCTTCTGGTAATAAGATTCTGAACCTTTTCTGTCATATTATATAAATAATGGGGATATGAGTCTCCTCAATCCCCTTATGGTTTTTACTTATACGTTATCTGATTCTTTTTCTTGAAGAAGTCTTTGGTGTTCTTCTTCTGCAGCTTTTACTTCATCTGGCATATCGTCAAGCTTCGGTTCGTTGTCTTGCATAATTTCTTGTGAACGACTAACCCAAGGACGGACGCCAAAGATTTTTTCAACATCTTCTGCAAAGATAACTTCTTTTTTCAACAGTTGATCTGCCAATTTTGCATGACCTTCCTTGTGCTCTATCAGTATTTGCTTAGCTCTGGCATACTGACTGTTTATCATTTTCTGCACTTCGTCGTCGATCAGTTTGGCTGTTGTCTCAGAATATGGTTTCTGGAATTGATATTCCTGATTGTTATAATAGCAGATATTGGGTAAATTATCACTCATTCCGGCATACGCAATCATTGCGTACGAATTCTTGGTAACACGTTCCAAATCGTTCATGGCACCCGTTGAGATGTGTCCTGTGCATAATTCTTCAGCGGCTCTACCTCCCAATAGCGCACACATCTCGTCGAGCATCTGCTCTTTTGTCGTAATTTGGCGCTCCTCAGGTAAATACCAAGCTGCACCCAAAGCCCGTCCACGTGGAACGATAGATACTTTGACGAGGGGATTAGCAAATTCGCAGAACCAAGAGATGGTAGCATGACCGGCTTCGTGAAGGGCGATCGTCCGCTTCTCATCGGCTGTCATAATCTTTGTTTTCTTTTCCAAGCCACCGATGATACGGTCAACGGCATCAAGAAAATCTTGCTTGCCAACCGATTTTCTATCGTGCCTTGCTGCAATCAACGCTGCCTCATTACAAACATTGGCAATATCAGCACCCGAGAATCCCGGTGTTTGTCTTGAAAGAAAATCGATGTCTAGATTTGGATCTACCTTGACTCTTCGAAGATGTACCTTGAAGATATCTTTTCTTTCAGGTAAGTCAGGCAAATCAACATGAATCTGTCTGTCAAATCGTCCTGCACGAAGAAGGGCACTGTCTAACATGTCAGCACGGTTCGTTGCGGCTAAAATAATCACGCCACTGTTTGTGCCAAAGCCATCCATTTCGGTAAGAAGAGCATTCAAAGTGTTCTCTCTTTCGTCATTGCCTCCCATAGATGGATTCTTGCTTCTGGCTCTACCTACAGCGTCAATCTCATCGATGAAGATAATGCAGGGGGATTTTTCTTTTGCTTGTCTGAACAGATCGCGTACGCGACTTGCACCAACACCGACAAACATTTCGACAAAGTCGGATCCGCTCATGGAGAAAAATGGTACACCGGCTTCACCTGCCACAGCCTTAGCCAACAGGGTCTTTCCTGTTCCGGGAGGTCCTACCAACAGTGCACCCTTTGGAATCTTCCCTCCGAGATCGGTATATTTCTTTGGATTTTTTAGGAAATCAACGATTTCCTGTACTTCTTGTTTGGCTTCAGCCTGTCCGGCGACATCCTTAAACGTAATGCCTAAATCGTTGCCTTTTTCGTACATCTTGGCTTTACTCTTGCCAACGTTGAAGACACCTCCGCTAGAACCGGAACCGCCTCCGCTCATTCGCCGCATCAAGAAAATCCACATAACGATCAGGAAGATGGGGAATGATAGGTTCAGCAGTAAACTGACAAAATCATTTCCTTTCTCATTTTCATAACTGAAGTCGCCAATCTTTCCAGCTTTTTGTTGATCTGTCAAGAATTTCTCGAGCTCATCAACAGAGCCGAATTCGACATTCAGGTAAGGATCCTTGCCAGCTCTTTGACCGTCTATTTGGAAAATTTCACGGATATGAGCCCGATTGACGATCATTTTTAATGAACTTTGATCTTTATTGATGATTACATTTTGGGCGTAACCTTTAGAAACATATTCCTTGAATTGGGTATATGATATCTTTTTATTTGCACTTGGAGCGGTAAATGCATTTCCACCTTGGACCATAAACAGGATGGCCAATGTTATCGCAACAATACCATAAATCCAATTCATATTGAATTTTGGCATTTTGGGCTGATTGTTATTGCCGTTGGGCGACTTATCGTTATTATTCATAAGTAAAAATAAATGTCTTTGATACTGATATCAATTCTTATGCCAAATTAATCAATGTTCGGAATCTTCATCAATTTGGCATCTTCCCACAGCGTTTCAAGGTCATAAAAAGCCCTTTCCTCTGGTAAAAACACATGTACTAAGACATCCGAATAGTCAATTGCAACCCAATGATTCAAGCCTAATCCTGCCACATTGACAGGCTTTTCTTTCAAATCTGTGCGAACCGTGTTACCGATTGACTCGGAGATTGCTTCTACTTGCGCTGGCGAACTTCCTTGACAGATAACAAAGTAGTTGGCAATAGCACCTTCTATATTTCTTAAGTCGGCAATAATGATATCTTGCCCTTTCTTATCCTGGATTCCTTTTGTGATGGTTTGAACGAGTTGTTGAGATTGTTCCATTGATAAAATGATGTCAATAATTATATGTGATAATGCTACAAAGTTACTTGTAAATAATAAGAAAAACACAATTTTGCAGTTTTAATTTATTTTTTTTAGAAAAAAAATAGATATGATTATTGCTACTTCATAAAAAATATACTACTTTTGCACACGCAAATCCTGTAAGGGGATGTTTCTTGGGATATGGTGTAATGGTAACACAGCAGATTCTGGTCCTGTCGTTCTTGGTTCGAGTCCGAGTATCCCAACTGATGAAGAGATGTTTTATAAAGAACATCTCTTTTTTTTATGCCTATGTTTTAGCAATTGCATGCGTAACTGATTTTGCTTTAGAAGAATGTCTTTTGGTATTTCATTATTTTTAAGCGCTATTTTTTGTATGCTTTCTATTTTTTCAATAGCTTTGCAATGATACATGCATCTTAGCAGATGAAATTATTAGAAATAAAAATGGTGTTTTTGCTTACGATTTGGTGCACACTTGGCTGTACCAGCAAGGCTCAAACGTCTCAATTGGAGGATAGAACAATGAAAAATAAGGCAGAAATATATTTAGCTGGAGGCTGCTTCTGGGGGACAGAACAGTTTATTAAACAAATCAATGGCGTTCTGAATACCGAAGTGGGATATGCCAATGGAATTGGCAAAGATCCGACATATGAACAGGTTTGTACCGACAAGACAGGGTTTGCCGAAACTGTACAGATCGAGTACAATCCAAAAGTGCTTCCTCTGACTTTGTTGTTGCAGCTTTATTTTCAAACGATCGACCCAACGACGTTGAACCATCAAGGGGGAGATTTCGGAACACAATACCGCACCGGAATTTATTATATCGATGAAGCTGATTTGCCTTTGATACGAGCTGAGATGGATAAGTTGAGTAAACAGATAGACAAAACAATCATGGTTGAGGTGTTGCCACTGAAGAATTTCTATCGTGCTGAGGATTATCACCAAGATTATTTGGTCAAGAATCCCACAGGATATTGTCACCTTCCGACTGCTCTTTTCGAGATGGCTCGAAAGGCAAATCGCTCTTCTGCTCAAGAAAAGGTATTCGCAAAGCCTGAGGAGGCAGTGTTAAAGGAGCGCCTTACTCCGCTTCAGTATCAGGTAACTCAACAGGCAGCTACTGAAAAACCGTTTGATAATGCTTACGATCAGGAGTTCAGGCCAGGCATCTATGTTGATGTGACGACCGGAGAGCCCTTGTTCTTGTCTACGGATAAGTTTGACTCAGGATGTGGATGGCCCGCTTTTAGTAAGCCAATCGATAGCCATCTGTTGCAAGAAAACCACGACAAATCTCATGGACTTGACCGTGTGGAAGTAAGAAGCGCCACAGGTGATGCCCATTTGGGGCATGTCTTTAACGATGGCCCGAAATCGAGTGGGGGATTAAGATATTGCATTAATAGTGCATCCTTGCGTTTTATTCCCAAAGATCAAATGGAAAAAGAAGGTTATGGTGAATACATTCGCTTGATAGAACCGTTGCCATTAAATCATCATTAATAATGATGAAATCAATAGGTGGACAACGTAAGAACGATTGTATGCTTATTCAAGACCATTTATGTTATTTCTTGCTGATGCGAAATCCCGAAGCAGATTTATAAAACTTATCCCAAAAGGACAAGTTCTATCGTTTGTCTTGTGCCCTTAATAGGTTGTTTCTTTGTGAAACAGCGTCGCATGAACGCTGTCATTCACTTGGAAATGGAATATAATGACGACTTGGTGTGAAATGAATTTGATGAATTTACTAAATAAAACATGATGATGATGCTAACAAATAACATGATTGTTCAACTTTATGTTATCTTGAAAAATGTCGGATTATTTTAATAAATGAAACAATTATTTTCTTTATTTCTGCTGCTTACCTTTTGTATTCCCACATTGGCAGCTCAGAAAGTCAAAGTATCTTGTGTGGGAAACAGTATAACTTATGGCTATACATTGGCCGATCCGGCAACGCAGTCGTATCCTGCACGTTTGCAAATTCTCTTAGGTGATGGCTATGAAGTAAGGAACTTTGGGAAATCAGGAGCTACGCTGCTGAATCAGGGTCACCGTCCGTATATGAAACAGGAGGAATTTGGTAAGGCGATGGCTTTTGCTGGCGATGTGGTTATTATCCATTTAGGTATAAATGATACAGATCCCCGCGATTGGCCAAACTATCGAGATGAGTTTGTGCACGATTATTTGCAACTGATTGATTCTTTACGTTCGGTCAATCCAAAGGCAAAGGTCTTGATTTGTAAGCTTACACCATTGTCATCCCGCCATCCTCGTTTTCTCTCGGGTACTCGTGACTGGCGAGATGAGATTCAACAAGCCATCGAAACGGTAGCAAAATATGCGCACACTGAAGTGATAGATTTGGACGAACCACTTTATCGTTACCATCATTTATTGTTGGATGCTGTTCATCCAAATGCTGAAGGAGCGCAGATTATTGCCAATACTGTCTACTCGGCGATAACAGGAAACTATGGCGGTTTGAAACTTTCGCAACTCTATTCTGACAATATGGTATTGCAACGCAATCATTATCTGACTATTTCTGGTATGGCAAATGCCGGGAGTGAGGTGACAGTTGCAATGGGACGCAATAAAGCAACTGCAAAAGCCGAATTTAATGGTAAATGGACTGCTCAATTAGATTCCATACCTGCAGGTGGTCCTTATGAGCTTCAGGTTAAATCAGGCAAGCAGAAACTGATCTTTAAGAATGTGATGGTAGGAGAAGTATGGCTCTGTTCGGGGCAATCGAACATGGAGTTTATGCTGAAACAAGCTTCCACAGGTGC
>CALNBT010000099.1 GCA_937874345.1 uncultured Prevotella sp. | reverse complement strand
ACGATTTTTTCCTTTTTTGTTGCATCCAGCGGAAGAATTCCTTTTGGATTATGTAAGAGGGTCATGGTTTCTTGTGCCATCTGCAGTGCTAGCTGTTGATGAGCTTTAGAATCAACGATATCCATACCAAGTGCGTTCCATGATTGTACAGAATCCGGATCAAACTCACCAAGCATGATTCTGCCTTCGATCAGTTTCTGCAGACGACTGTCGATAACTTCCTCTTTGATGAGCCCAGCTTTAACAGCTTCAGGCAAATGCGTATAGTTGCCGCCGCAATTCAAGTCTGTACCTGCAATGGCTGCACGTGCAGAAGCATGTTCCTTGTCGGGCTCAACATTGTGGTGGTTTGGCTCCCAGATGTCACTTATCGCATCGCAGTCGCTGACAACGATACCATTGAATCCCCATTCATCTCTTAAAATTTGCTGGAGTAGGCGAGTGTTGGAACAACAGGGCTCACCGTCAACACTGTTGTAAGCACACATAACCTCTCTGACATTACCTTTCTGTACTAAATCTTTGAAAGCGGGCAGATAAGTCTCGAAGAGATCTCTTGCTGAAATGTTATCGATGTCTATAGAATGGCGGCTCCACTCCGGTCCACTGTGTACGGCAAAGTGTTTGGCACAAGCAAAGGTTTTGTAGTATTTGTGTTGTCCTTCGCCACCCTCCAAACCATTCACAACAGCAAGACCCATGCGTGAGGTCAGGTAAGGGTCCTCACCATAAGTCTCCTGTCCACGTCCCCAACGAGGATCGCGGAAAATATTGATATTGGGAGTCCACATGGATATGCTTTGAAAGGTATCGTAAGATCCATTTTTCCCTGCTTTGTTGAATTTTGCCCGCGCTTCATCGCTGATAGCATCATATATTTTCTGTAGAAGTTTGTCATCGAAAGAGGCTGCCATGCCGATAGGCTCTGGAAATACTGTAGCCTTTCCCGCGAATCCAACACCATGAAGAGCTTCTCCCCACCACTGAAACTGTCTAATCCCTAAACGTTCAACCGCAGGAGAGTAATGCATCATCAGATTGGCCTTCTCATCAATGGTGAGGCGGCTTATTAAATCTTTTGCCCGGTCTTCATTGCTTAATCTGGGGTCGAGAAACGAATATTTATATTGCGAATGTGCTGTCATTGACGCAATCAATGACAGCCCAATCAGAAGTGTTTTAATATTCATGGTTTTTGACTTTTATTCTTTCGTCAGTTCAATAATATGACTAACCATGTCGTTGCCAGACGTTACTTTAATACCGACTTTCATGAGATAGTCTCCAGAATATACTTTGTCATTACAGTCCAGCCAAGATTGACGGCCAGGCATCAAACTGATTTCCTTCACGCGATAGTTGGCATTCGCATCGAGTCCCTGTAGGCATGTAGGCAACAAAGATTCACCATATCTTGGGTGGAGGTCGTAAGCAAACACCAGAGCATGATCTTTGGCATCGTTGGTTCTTTCCAACACGCAGTGAGTAGTCTCGTATGGTGATACAAGACGGTATTGGTTAGGACTCCAATTGACATCCTTGAGCCGTCTGTATTCTTTCAGTGCATTCTGGCAATAAGCCATGTCGTCCTTTGGAAGGTTCTTCAGATTAATATCGAAACCAAGTTTGTAAGGGAATGCAACATCTACTCTGAACTTGATGCTTGCACGACTGTTCCAGTTGGTAACATGTGCACACATGGTCTTTGCCGGCATAAACTGTGAATATCCCCATTGAATAAACAAGCGCTCAATAGGATCGGTATTGTCAGAGCACCAGAACTCTGTGAAATATTTCAATGCCTCATAGTCACAACGGCCACCGCCACCACTGCAGAGCATCATGTCAAGATCTGGATATTTCTTTTGTATCTGGTCAAGAACCTTATAAAG
>CALNBT010000098.1 GCA_937874345.1 uncultured Prevotella sp. | reverse complement strand
TTGGGATGTGAAAATCCAGCCAAGCCAACGTCAAATATCAATGTAGAATAAGCTGGGACAGTGCCCGATGACTGTGCTTGCGTTCCGTAACCTAATTGATAAGGAATATAAACCTCCCAACGGTCGCCAATGGACATATGCATCAAAGCTGTAGCAAATCCATCCACGACTCCATTCACAGCAAACTTAACAGGTTGAATCGTTTGTGGATTATATTCACCCGAATAGCTTCTGTCAAACAAATATCCAGAAGCATACGATGGGGAAGGTATTAAATATCCACGGTAATTCACCATAACAGAATCGCTATATAAAGGTGAGCCCGAAGTACTGGTACCACTATTTAGTACATGAACAATAATATAATTGCTCAAATCATCATGAGCAGTCTTGCCTGCATCAGGAAGCGACCACTGACGGATAATCTTCCAATTGGGATCACCTTTAGCGATAAGTTCTTGAGTGGATGAATACAACTGGGAAAAATAGGTCTCGTTCTTTTTCTGCCAATCAGCAAACTCGTCAACCGTCCCATCGTTTTCACTACACGACACCATAGCTAAAGCAGCCACGACCAGCATCATGACATAGGATAATGTTATTTTCTTCATTCCTTTATTCATTCGATTTCTTTTTCAGATCATTGAAAACAGACTTGAAAAGATTTATCATTGTAATTTCTTCAGCAAACTAGTAATGTTTACCCGATCTTCTATAATTGAACGTAACTGGCCGATTTCAACACGGTCTTGTACCATCGTATCACGATAACGCAAGGTAACAGTATTATCTTTCAGTGTGTCAAAATCAACTGTTACGCAAAAAGGAGTGCCAATGGCATCCTGGCGGCGATAACGCTTTCCAATAGAATCTTTCTCGTCATAGTGTGTATTGAAATGGAATTTCAAATCATCCACGACCTCACGTGCCTTCTCAGGCAGCCCTTCTTTCCTGATTAATGGCATAACAGCACATTTTACAGGAGCCAAAGCCTCTGGCAATTTCAATACAACACGAGATTCTCCGTTTTCCAAAGTCTCTTCCTGATAGCTATGACACATGACAGAAAGAAACATGCGATCAACGCCAATAGATGTTTCGATATCGTAAGGCACATAACTTTCATTGGTCTCCGGATCAAAATACTTGATATTCTTGCCACTGAACTTCTCGTGCTGAGATAAGTCGTAGTTGGTACGAGAATGGATTCCTTCAACTTCTTTGAAACCAAACGGCATTTTGAACTCAATGTCGGTAGCTGCATTTGCATAATGGGCCAGTTTCTCATGATCATGGAATCTGTAGTTTTCTGGACCGAAGCCTAAAGCCTGGTGCCATTTCATACGTGTTTCTTTCCATTGCTTGAACCATTCCATCTCGGTTCCGGGTTTGACAAAGAATTGCATTTCCATCTGTTCAAACTCGCGCATACGGAAGATAAACTGACGTGCGACAATTTCGTTACGGAAGGCTTTTCCTATCTGAGCTATGCCAAAAGGCAACTTCATATGACCGGTTTTCTGAACATTGAGATAATTCACGAAAATACCTTGAGCCGTTTCTGGACGCAAGTAAATCTTGTTAGTAGCATCAGACAACGATCCCATCTCGGTAGAGAACATCAAATTGAACTGGCGTACATCCGTCCAGTTTTTTGTTCCACTGATAGGATCAACAATCTCTTCATCCAAAATGATCTGTCTCAGTTCATCCAAATCAGGTCCCTGCATAGCAGCAGTATAACGTTCGTGTAATGCATCACGTTTCTGCATGTGTTCCAAGACTCGACCATTCGTAGACTTGAATTGAGCTTCATCAAAGGCAGTACCAAACTTCTTGGCTGCCTTGGCCACTTCTTTCTCTATTTTCTCGTCGTACTTTGCGATCTGATCTTCAATCAAATTATCAGCACGATAACGTTTTTTCGAGTCACGATTGTCTATCAATGGGTCGTTAAATGCATCCACATGTCCGCTGGCTTTCCAAACGGTAGGATGCATAAAAATAGAAGCATCGATACCAACAATATTCTCATGCAAGAGTACCATACTCTTCCACCAGTATTCTTTGATATTGTTTTTCAGCTCTACACCATTCTGTCCATAATCATAAACAGCAGCTAATCCATCATAAATTTCACTACTTGGGAAGACAAAGCCGTATTCTTTGCAGTGGCTTATTATCTTCTTGAAAACATCTTCTTGTGCCATTATAAGTGTTTATTTACTACATATTATCTGGCAAAGATACGTATTATTTTTGACAGAACAACATAATTATCTGTAAATTGACAATGCAAAGATTCTACTCCAAAATGCAACTACGTTTACAAA
>CALNBT010000097.1 GCA_937874345.1 uncultured Prevotella sp. | reverse complement strand
ATATGGCCAACAAAAAATTACTGCTAGGCGACGAAGCATTGGCGTTGGGAGCCATCCACGCAGGTCTCTCGGGTGTATACGCATACCCGGGAACTCCGTCTACCGAAATCACTGAGTTTATTCAGAACAACGAATTGGCACGCAAAAAGGGTATCAGAAGCAAGTGGTGCACCAACGAAAAAACGGCGATGGAAGCTGCTTTGGGCATGTCGTATGCCGGCAAGCGCGCTTTGGTATGCATGAAACACGTTGGTATGAATGTGGCTGCCGATGCCTTTGTCAACTCAGCCATCACAGGTGTAAATGGTGGTTTAATCGTATTGGTGGCTGATGATCCGTCCATGCACTCCTCACAAAACGAGCAAGACACACGGTTTTATGCCAAATTTGCCATGGTTCCACTTTTCGAGCCCTCCAACCAGCAAGAAGTTTATGATATGATGAGTCAGGCTTATGCATTTTCAGAAGCAATCAAGTTGCCCGTAGTCATGCGCATTGTCACCCGTTTGGCTCACTCGCGCGCCGCCGTTGAAGAGCATGAGCAGATTGAACAGAATGCCCTGAACCCCTATTTGGGTCGCGATTGGGTCTTGTTGCCAGGTATTGCTCGCAAACGTTATGTAGAGCTGATCGATAAACAAACCGAGATTCTGAAGGAATCTGAAGAATCACCATATAACAGATTAGAACTTTCTGAAGATAGAAAACTGGGAATCATTGCCTGCGGTATCGGGTATAATTATGTAAAAGAATATGCTCCCAAAGCCGCTGCTGTGTTGAAGATATCACAATATCCATTGCCCGAGGCACAAATCAAGACCTTGGCCGCACACTGCGAAGAGCTGATCATTATCGAAGACGGGCAGCCTTTTGTAGAAGAACAGATTCGTGGAATACTTGGTGCGGGCTATCCCATCCACGGAAGACTTGATGGCCGACTGCCGAGAACCGGCGAATTGACGCCAGACAGCGTTGCCGCTGCCTTGGGAATCAAGATAGAACCCACCTTTGTTGCTGCACAAAATGTATCTCCCAGACCACCCGCACTCTGCCCAGGTTGTGGACACCGTGACGTATACGACGCCCTGAACGCCGTTGCTGCTGAATATCCTAACTACCGTATTTTCGGAGATATCGGATGTTATACATTGGGAGCCCTTCCTCCATTCAAGGCTTTGGCGAGTTGTGTGGACATGGGCGCCTCGATAACCATGGCAAAGGGTGCAGCCGATGCAGGTATATTCCCATCTATTGCTATCATCGGTGATTCAACGTTCACCCATTCGGGTATGACTGGATTGTTGGATGCCGTCAATGAAAATGCCAACATCACTGTGGTGATTTCAGACAACCTGACCACAGCGATGACGGGGGGACAGGATTCTGCTGGTACAAATAAGTTCGAACAGATTTGCATTGGTTTAGGTGTTGAGCCCAAACATGTGCGTGTAGTCATTCCCCTTCCAAAGAACATGGATGAGATCGTGAAGGTCATCCGCGAAGAAATCAACTATAAGGGCGTGTCAGTCATTATTCCACGCCGTGAGTGTATTCAGACATTGGGTCGTAAAGTACGCAGTAAACAAGCAGAGAAGAAATGAAAAAAGACATTATCCTTTCGGGCGTTGGAGGACAGGGTATCCTCTCGATAGCCACTATCATCGGAGAAGCCGCAACCGAAGCCGGCATCAATTTAAAACAAGCCGAAGTACACGGCATGAGCCAACGCGGCGGCGACGTGCAAAGTAACCTGCGTTTAAGTACAGAACCAATATACAGTGACTTGCTTACTCAGGGCGGAGCCGATCTCATCATAGCCATGGAACCAATGGAAGCCTTGAGATACCTAACTTACCTGGATAAGGATGGCTGGATGATTACTTCATCAAATCCTTTTATCAACATTCCAAACTATCCCGACACAGAAGATCTATTGGCAGAACTATCGGCTCTTCCTCATGTGAAATTAGCCCATATTGACGATATTGCGAAAGAAAACAAGCTTCCACGTGGAGCGAACATGGTTCTTTTGGGCATGGCAGCCCCTTATATCGGAATTATCAGTGTTGAACAATTGCGTTCAGCGATCGGTAGAGTGTTTGCCAGAAAAGGCGAAAAGGTTGTAAACGACAATCTCATTGCCTTTGATCTTGGTTTGAATGCGGTAAAATAGCAGATATGAAAATATTTGAAGAAGCATTGGTTGAAGAAGCCTGTGAGAAAATGCACGTTGCCGATTTGAGCACTGCCTCGATTGGAGAAGTATTACTTGTAGCACAATATTTGGAGAAAAAAACCGGTATTCCTTTCATCCGCATGGACCAAGGGTCACCGGGCCTGCCCATCAACCATTATGGTGTAGAAGCTGAAAAGAAAGCGCTGGACAGCGGAATCGGATCTCAATATCCAGCTGCAGCTGGCGTCCCTGAACTCAAGCAGGCTGCATCAGACTTTGTAAAAGCCTTTATCGATATTGACATCACACCCCGCTCGTGTGTACCTACAACAGGTTCAGTTGCCGGATCATTTGCCTCATTCATCGCATGCTCGCAACGTATTCCGGAAAAAGACAAGATATTATTCATCGACCCGGGATTTCCCATTCAGAAATCCCAACTCCGTGTTCTTGGCATTGAATGGAAAGAGTTTGATATTTTTCCTTATCGTGGTGAAAAATTGCGCGTGAAACTAGAGGAAGAACTCAAAGAAGGAGACATTGCAGCAATCGTTTATTCAAATCCGAACAATCCGGCTTGGATTTGTTTGGAGGAAACCGAATTGCAGATCATCGGCGAATTGGCAACAAAATACGATGCTATCGTCACTGAAGATCTGGCCTATTTCTGCATGGACTACCGCAAAGACTTGGGGCATCCCTATGAACCTCCTTATGTTCCTACTGTCGCTCGCTACACCGACAACTACATGTTGATGCTTTCAGCATCAAAAATTTTCAGTTATGCCGGTCAGCGAATAGCTTTGACTTGTATCAGCGACAAACTCTATGAGCGTTACTTCGAGGCTTTTACAGCGCGCTATCATAATACAGGATTATTCGGTCCTACCTTTATTGCATCCATCTTATACATGATTACCAGCGGCTGTACTGCCTCAACGCAATACGGCTATGCAGAGATGTTAAAGCTTTCATGTGAAGGAAAGATCAATTTTGTTGAAGATACCCGCGAATACGAGCTTCGAGCCTCAAAGATGAAGAAGATATTTACCGACAATGGGTTTCATATAGTGTATGATCATGATGTGAGCCAACAAGTTGGTGACGGCTTTTTCTTTACCATCGGATATGACCATCTGACTGGAGGAGAACTGCTGAAAGAATTGATGTATTATGGTGTCAGCAGCATATCGCTTTCAACAACGGGCAGTAAACAGCAAGGTGTGAGGGCATGTGTGAGCCGAATGCGAAATGACCTCTACCCAGCGATGGAGGAACGAATGCGCGCTTTCCATGCCGATCACATGTATAATTAGATAAATAACTATCCAACAACCGAATAAAATGATTTGGAATCCAACCAAGGAGTCTATGAGTCGCGACCAGATGCAGGCACTACAAGGAAAGCGTTTGCATAAAATTGTGGAATATGTTTACCACAACGTGCCTTTCTACCGCAATAAAATGCAGGAAATGAATGTTACTCCCGATGATATCAACACCATAGAAGACATACACAAATTGCCTTTTACTACCAAGCAAGACTTGCGAGACAATTATCCTTATGGCCTTCAAGCAGCCCCACAAAGCGAAATTGTACGTATACATGCCTCTACTGGTACTACGGGAAAACCAACGATTGTAGGCTATACCCGAAAGGATATCGGCGTGTGGAGTGAATGCATGTCACGGAGTCTCACAGCTTTTGGCGTGACTCGTGACGATACTTTCTCGGTAGCATATGGGTATGGTCTATTTACTGGTGGTCTCGGTGCACATTATGGTGTTGAAAATCTTGGTGCGTCTGTCGTACCAGCCTCAACAGGAAATACAGAAAAACACGTGAGACTCATTAGTGATTTGGGCATTACTGGTATCGCTTGTACTCCATCATACGCTTTGCATTTAGCGGAAACAATGGAGAAGATGGGAATAGATATCAAGAGCCTTAAACTGCGTATAGGTGCATTTGGTGCTGAGCCTTGGACTGAAAACATGCGAAAAGAAATTGAAAGTAGATTGCATCTGAATGCATATAACATCTATGGATTGAGTGAAATTATGGGACCTAGTGTCAGCTATGAATGCGAATGTAAGAATGGTTCGCATATCAACGAAGACCATTTCTTTCCTGAAGTCATCAATCCCGATACGTTTGAATCGGTACAGGACGGTACAACGGGTGAGCTTGTCTTCACAACCCTGACCAAGGGGGGGATGCCTTTGCTTCGATATCGTACACGTGACCTTTGCAAACTAGATCATACGGTCTGCGCTTGCGGTAGAACTTCTGTGAGAATGAGCCGTATTTTAGGACGTAGCGACGATATGCTGATTATCAGAGGTATCAATGTCTTCCCATCACAGATAGAGAGTGTCATCTTGAGCATGAAGGAATTCGAACCCCAATACCAGTTGATCATCGACCGTGTGGATAATCTTGATACGCTGAAAGTTCAGGCTGAACTAAGGAATGATTACTTCAAGGGAGATATGGGACAACTTGCTGAACTCGAAAATCTATTGGCTCACCAACTGAAAAGTGTGCTGAGCATTCGGGCTAAAGTTCAACTAATGCCATCGGGGTCTCTCGAACGAAGCCAGAATAAGAGTAACAGAGTGATCGACAACCGAAAATTTGAATAACATGAGCACATCACCTTATTTCGATTCTGAAAAGGAAACCCTCTCAAGAAAAGAGATTGAAGAGCTGCAGTTGGCAAGACTAAAGAAGACTGTGCAGCATTGTATGAACTCACCCTTCTACAAAAAAAGGTTTGATGAGATAGGTTTAAAACCAGAAGACATCAAGACCCTTGATGACTTGCGACGAATTCCGTTGACAACAAAACAGGATTTGCGTGACACCTACCCTTTTGGAATGGCTGCGGTTCCTCTTGATCAATGTGTCAGACTACATTCTTCAAGTGGGACAACCGGAAATCCAACGGTGATTCTCCATACCCAACATGATTTGGACGAGTGGGCTAATGCCGTTGCCAGATGTCTTTGGATGGTTGGTTGCCGGCCAGACGATGTATTCCAAAATACTTCTGGTTACGGAATGTTTACCGGTGGACTAGGCTTTCAGTATGGAGCAGAACGTCTGGGCATGCTCACCATACCGGCAGCAGCAGGCAATACACGTAGACAGATCAAGTTTTTTACGGACTTCGGAACCACTGTTGTTCATGCAATACCCAGCTATGCAAGCCGAATACATGATGTTATGATCTCTGAAGGCATTGACCCTCGAAAAGACACCAAGCTCCGTACTTTGGTCATTGGAGCCGAACCGCATAGCGAAGAGCAAAGAAAACGCATTGAAGAGATGCTTGGTGTCAAGGCATACAACTCGTTTGGCATGTCAGAGATGTGTGGACCAGGTGTTGCTTTCGAGTGTAAAGAACAAAATGGTATGCACATTTGGGAGGATTACTATATCGTAGAGATCTTGAATCCCGATACACTTGAGCCTGTTCCCGATGGAGAATACGGAGAACTCGTACTGACAACTCTCAACAGAGAGGCTATGCCTTTGCTCAGATATCGTACTCGCGATCTCACCAGAATCCTCCCCGGCGAATGCCCTTGTGGCAGAAACCACAAACGTCTGGACCGTATGAAAGGCCGAAGTGATGATATGATGATCGTGAAAGGAGTAAACATCTTCCCAATTCAGATTGAAACCGTTCTCATGCAGTTCAACGAACTGGGCACTGATTACCTGATTACGCTTCAAACTTCTCAAGACAACGACGAGATGATGGTAGAAGTAGAACTCGAACAGTTGTTTACGGACGATTTCGGACGCTTGGATAAACTTACGAAAGAGATAACCCGTCAATTGAAAGACGAAATCTTACTGACCCCAAGGGTAAAACTTGTACCCAAAGGTTCACTTCCCCGTTCAGAAGGAAAGTCGGTCAGAGTAAAAGATTTGCGCAAAAAATATTGACATCTAAAATAATATTGCAACATGACTATCAATCAATTATCCATTTTCATCGAGAACAAAGCCGGTACTTTGGTTAAGGTTCTTAAAATTTTGAAAGAGGCTCAGATCCAACTGATTGCATCAACAATCGCCGATACGGTAGAATATGGCATCTGCCGTATTATCTGCAGCGAACCGCTTAAAGCTTACAAGATGTTGAAAGAACATGGAGTGTCAGTGGCACTCTCTGATGTCTTTGCCATCGCCTTAGACGATAAGCCTGGCACAGCGGCTGATGTCGTTGAAATATTTGCCAACGAAAACATTGGACTAAACTATCTTTATTCTTTCTTACTCAACGGAAAAGGTATTTTGATCTTCAGAACCGACAACGCAGAAAAGGCCAAGGAAGCCATTATCCTGAACAGACTGAACTTCATTGCCGAGAAAGATTTATCGCAATTGAACTAATCCTTCGAAAGAGAAAGTACTGAAACAAGAGACCTTTCAGCATACATCACCCATCAAGTTAAATCCCTTGCTCGTGGACATTGCCACGAACAAGGGATTTATTGATATCAAATTAAAGTACAAGACAAAAAAAGTCACTGCCAATGCAGTGACTTTTTGTATGATCGCAATTACTTTTTCTTATTTGTATTATGCTTTGCTTTCGTTGCAGATGCAGCCAGTTCTTTGGTGAACGAATAGGGTGCATCGCTGTCATTGATACCACGTTGTTTATTAGGTTGGTCACCCAGCACATAAGTAATGGTACCTCCATTCAACAATTGCTCGTGTGTAAAGAAGTTCTTGGTTGAATTTTCGCCATTGATACTCAATGATTGAATATATTTATTGGTATCACTGCAATTCTGAGCATTGAAGGTCATCGTCTTTCCATTTTCCAAATGCAAGGTCATCTTATCGAAATAAGGTGTGCCAATCACATACTGGTTTGCTCCAGGACAAACAGGATAGAAACCCATCGCAGAGAAGACGTACCATGCTGAAGTCTGACCATTGTCTTCATCACCACAATATCCATCTGGGTTGGCATTGTACAATTTATCCATCACTTCGCGAATCCAATACTGAGCCTTCCAAGGCTGACCACCAAAGTCATACATGTAGATCATGTGCTGGATAGGTTGGTTTCCGTGAGCATAGTTACCCATGTTCATAATCTGCATCTCGCGGATTTCGTGAATCACGCCACCATAATAGCTGTCATCGAACAAAGGTGGAACGTTGAATACAGAGTCGAGCATGTTGACGAATGTATCCTTACCACCCATCAGGTTAATCAAACCTTGAGGATCGTGGAACACTGACCAGGAATAGTGCAAGGCGTTGCCCTCTGTAAAGGCATCACCCCACTTCAAAGGACTGAACGGTGTCTGGAATTTACCATCTTTGTTGCGGCCGCGCATCAAATTGGTCTCTTTGTCAAACACATTCTTATAGTTCATAGCGTTCTTCTTATATTGAGCCAATTCTTTCTCAGACTTGCCCAACGACTTTCCAAACTGATAAATGCACCAGTCATCGTATGCATATTCCAAGGTACGAGCGACGTTTTCGTTGATTTTTACATCGTAAGGCACATAACCCAACTTGTTGTAATATTCAAATCCAAGACGGCCTGTAGAACTAATTTTCGGATGAACCGCATTCGCTCCATGCTTAACGGCATCCCATAATGTTTCGGTATCATATCCACGAAGTCCCTTCAAGTAGGCATCTGCAACGATAGATGCAGAGTTGTTTCCAACCATACAGCCACGATGACCAGGGCTGGCCCATTCGGGTAAGAATCCGCTTTCTTTGTAAGTGTTTACCAAACCTTCCTGCATCTTTGTATTCATAGATGGATACATCAGGTTCAACAAGGGGAACAAGCTACGGAAAGTATCCCAGAAGCCCGTGTCTGTAAACATATATCCGGGCAATACCTGTCCGTTATAAGGACTGTAATGTACCACATTGCCCTGTGCATTGATTTCAAAGAAGCTACGTGGGAACAATACTGAACGATATAAACAAGAATAGAATGTTCGTAAATGATCAACATTCTGATCTTCCACCTCTATTCTGCCAAGTGTTTTATTCCAGGTTTGTCGTCCGGCCTCCTTGATTTCGTCGAAAGAACGGTTACCCAACTCTTTCAGATTTTGTTCAGCTTGTTCTGGACTGATAAACGAAGAGGCGATGCGAGCATGAACCTGTTCACCCCGTTTTGTCTTGAATCCGATAATAGCACCCGCATGATCAACAGTTGCTTCTGTAGAACCTTCTTTGATATTTCCATCAGCAACAGCAGCCTCATAGGTAAATGGCTTATCAAAGGTAATCACAAAATAGTTTTTAAAGTTATCAGGTACTCCGCCACTATTCTTGGTTGTGTAACCTATTATCTTGTTTTCTGAAGGTATAATCTTAACAGACGATCCCTTATCCAGCGCATCAATCACGACATAGGAATGATCGTTCTCTGGGAAAGTAAATCTAAACATCACAGCTCTTTCTGTCGGTGTCATTTCGGTCACCACGTCATGATCGGCCAAATAAACACGATAGTAGTATGGCTTGGCAACTTCGGCCTTGTGAGAGAACCAGCTGGCACGCTCGTCTTCGTTGAAAACCGCCTTACCCGTTATAGGCATGATGGCAAACTGACCGTAATCGTTAATCCACGGACTGGGTTGGTGGGTCTGTTTAAATCCGCGAAGCTTATCTTCTGTATATACGTAAGCCCATCCGTCACCCATCTTACCGGTCTGAGGCATCCAAAAATTCATACCCCATGGCATGGCAATGGCCGGATACGTATTTCCGGTCGATAAAGAATGTTTTGACAACGTTCCCACCAACGGATTCACATAATCTACCGGTGTTAGCTTGTCAGCAGCACTGACATTCAATACCGAGACGAATGCTAATGCAGAAAGACATGTTTTAATGATGTTCATAAATCTAAGTTAGTTAATAATTAATGTGACACAAAGTTACAATAAAAAAGGAGATTGGGCAAACCTGTTATCATTAATTTGCAATAACTAAAAAAGATTGTATTTTAGGGCTTTAGCAATATCGTGCATTTTGCCGTTCAAAATGCCACATATTGCGATGCAATGGCATGTATATTGATGTTTAAAGTCATTGATATTGTAGAGCATGAAAATGAATCAATTAAATTGTTAGTCAAACATACAGTTCTTTCTTTCTTCAAAAGAGAAATACATGTCATAGGATGTTGACTCAAAAGATACTCTTTACAGATAACAATTCATTACTATTCTCCCTTTCAGAGGGCTGATATGATTTTCAAAACGATCCAGCGTTAATATCTAAAAATTATGAAGAATAACTAAAAATGGACGTTAAATATTTTCCCCTTTCAAGCAATTTGCAATCGATTTTATTTGAATATCTAAATGTTTAGATTATATTTGCCCTGATTAATAACAAAAAATCCAGCGACATGAAAAACCAAACAGAAGAAAAAACATTGACCCGGGCTGAGATGGAAGTGATGAACGTCTTATGGGATCATGACAATGGAATTACTACACATGAGATCGTATCGTATTATCCTGACCCTAAGCCTGCATATACCACAATTGCGACATTCTTGAAGATACTTACTACAAAAGGATTTATTTCCTTTCAAAAGCGGGCAGACTGCGGGAAAAGCTACCATTATTACCCGTTAATCACTCGGACAGAGTATACGAGTAGGTTTATGAAAGAAGTGAAAACCACATTGTTCGGCGGTTCAGCCAAATCTATGGTATCTTTTTTCATGCAACAAGAAAAGATATCAGATCAAGAACTCCATGAAATTTTATCAATTATCAAAGATTCATAATGGTTATGTTAGTTTATATTTTCAAGTCGGCCCTTGTCTTGACGTTGTTATATGGCATCTTCGCTCTGTTGCTGAGTAAGGAAAGTTTCCATCGTTTCAATAGAATGATGCTGGTCAATATCCTGATATTTTCGTTTATCATACCGGCCATTCATATAACGACCAGCCACCCCATCATGGGGGTTCAAGAAATGTCCGACGTTATCTCATACAATGACAAGAGTGTTATAGGAATGTCTGAACATTTGAAAACCTCGCAGAAAGAAACGCAAGAAGTCAAAGTTTCGACAGAACAACCAATTTCTACAAATATAATGGACCGTATTTCGTGGTCAAAACTGGCATTTTGGATTTATATTCCAGGTGTAGTGATCATGTTTATCGTGACATTGTCACAAATTATCAGACTATTACTTTCTTTGAAAGGAGGACTACGACATAACGATGTGCACGGTAATACCATTATCTTGCACCGTGAACCTATTTCATCATTTAGTATATTCCATTATATCGTGATGAGCATTGAGGACTATGAGCAAAACAAGCACTTCATTCTCACACACGAGCTAGAACATATTCGCTTAGGACACAGCTATGATTTAGTTTTACTGGAGATTGTAAAACTAATCCAGTGGTTCAATCCTTTTGTCTGGTTGCTCGCTCGTGATTTGAGAAACATTCACGAATACGAGGCCGATGAGGCTGTCATTAAACAAGGCATCGATGCAAAATCATATCAACAACTTCTCGTGATAAAAGCAGTTGGCAATCGTCTGCAGCCATTTGTCAATAGTTTGAGCCACGGATTATTAAAGAAACGAATTAAAATGATGTATCAGAAAAAATCAAATCGATGGCAAATGCTCAAAGCGTTGTGCATCGTTCCGGTTGTAGCTTTGACGATAACGGCATTTGCGACACCGGTAGAAAAAGAGTTGCTTCCCCCAAAAATGGGTATGCCCGATAAACGTTCCTCATCAACTGTTAGTGAACTGCCGATGATTGAATATGTTAAGGATTTTAAAATTTCAAACAACATCTCCAATCTCTTT
>CALNBT010000096.1 GCA_937874345.1 uncultured Prevotella sp. | reverse complement strand
TGTCTATAATTTCTACCGGCCCGTGATAACCATATTCACGAATGGTCTGCTCAACTTCTGCCTGTGGAATCCAAACCTGGTCTGCCTGTTTGTAGAAATCTATAATTTTGTTGATCAACTGCTGTACGATGATATCGTTTCGAAAGATTCTCTTGAAGTCGTCGCGAAATTTTGAATGGAACGTAGCAATGATTGGTATCTTCTGCTGGCGTGAAACTTTCAAAGCAACCTCACCGGAAGAAAAGGGGCTGTGAGCATGAACCAGACTGAAAGAAGTGTTGTTCATCACCCGACTGAAAGAGCGGTCCAGTTCCGGAAATCCCAATCGATAGGGCTTTCGGGTGGGGATGGGCATTGACATGTACCGATGCACTTGATAAGGATAATCATCTTTCGCATCTGGGACATAGGGGGTGACCACGCAAACATCCTTGCCCATTTTGTCAAGCCAATAGGCATAATTATATACTGTTATCGACACACCGTCTATTATCGGAAGAAAGCAATCGTTGAAAAGCCCTATCATATACACATTATTCGTTAAGATTGAGCATGTATCGCTATTTTTGAATTGGCAACTTGTCTCATCTTTTGCAAATATAGACATTAGATTGGACAATTGTATTACAAATAAATGAATAAAAAAGAATTTCATCGCGATAGTACTTTGATTATAGATTTCCGCATTTCTAAGAAGATGCCGTTGTCTGTGAAAAATAATGTATATTTGCACTTTATTGGTCGGCCGATGATAGATATGTGCCGGCCATTTTTTCCCATATAGGTGTGTTAGCACCATGAACAGAATAAAGTTATGATTAAAGAATATCAGGTAAGAGTATTACCCCAACAGGCATCTTCAGAACAGGAGATTATTGATTTTTTGGCAACGGATAAGGGCATTGATGCCCGAACTGTAAACCATGTTCGTGTGTTAAAAAGATCGATTGATGCCAGGCACCGATCCATTTATGTTAATTTAACGGTCAGGGCATACATCAATGAGATGCCTCAGGATGACGCTTTTGTAAAGACTGTTTATCCAAATGTATCAGACCGGCCACAAGTTATTGTTGTAGGTGCCGGACCGGGTGGCTTGTTTGCAGCCTTGAAATTGATCGAGACAGGACTTCGTCCCATTGTTCTGGAGCGTGGGAAAGATGTACATGAACGCAAGAAAGATTTGGCCATGATAACCAAAACCCAAAAGGTTGATGCCGAAAGCAATTACTGTTTTGGCGAAGGTGGGGCAGGAGCTTATTCTGATGGAAAGCTTTATACCCGATCAAAAAAGCGTGGTTCAGTTGATAAAATCTTGAATGTTTTTTGCCAGCATGGCGCATCTTCGTCCATCTTGGCAGATGCCCATCCTCATATAGGTACCGATAAGTTACCTCAGGTCATTGAAGCCATGCGGACAACTATCCTCAATTGTGGGGGAGAAGTACATTTTCAGACAAAGATGACGGCTTTTAAGCTATCGGCTTCACGCGATGAGGTATTGGGCGTTGAGGCTTTGCGACAGGATACCGGTCAGCAAGTTCACTTCAATGGCCCTGTCATATTGGCTACAGGTCATAGTGCCCGCGATGTCTATCGTTATCTGGGTGAAGAAAAAATTGAAATAGAGTCCAAGGGATTGGCTGTCGGTGTTCGTTTGGAACATCCGTCGGAACTGATAGACCAAATACAGTATCACAGTAGAAATGGTCGCGGAGCGTATTTGCCTGCTGCCGAATATTCGTTTGTCACCCAGGAAGAAGACCGGGGGGTATACTCTTTTTGCATGTGCCCAGGTGGATTTGTCATTCCGGCTGCTACCGGTCCCCAGCAGATTGTCGTCAATGGAATGAGTCCAAGCAACCGTGGAACCAAATGGTCAAATTCGGGAATGGTGGTTGAGCTACATCCCGAGGATGTCAAACAATCGCTTTTGAAATCAGAAGCCGAAGAACCGATGAACGACGATTTGGTGATGATGCGTTTTCAAGAACAACTTGAACACATGTGCTGGACACAGGGCAACATGCAACAGACGGCACCTGCCCAGCGGATGGCTGACTTCGTGAGCAACAGGTTGTCGTATGATTTGCCCGCTTCGAGTTATGCTCCAGGGTTAATCAGCAGTCCGTTGCACTTTTGGATGCCTTCCATGATCGTCAAAAGATTGCAGGAAGGATTTAAAAAGTTTGGAAAGATGAGTCATGGTTTCTTGACAAACGAGGCCGTGTTGATTGCAACAGAGACTCGTACCTCTTCGCCGGTGCGTATTTTACGCGATCGTGAAACCCTTCAACATGTTACGCTGAAAGGTTTGTTTCCATGTGGTGAGGGTGCTGGATATGCCGGTGGAATTGTGTCTGCCGGCATCGATGGGGAGCGATGTGCTGAACAATGCAAGCTGTTTTTAGAACAAATAAAATAGAACCGATTTTAAAACCATGCAGATTACATGACAATATCATTGAAGTCGAAGGACAATATCGTGAATATTGCAAGACAATCTGCATGGGTTTGCAAAATAAAAAAAAGAACGTTCTACAAAAAGCTGTAGAACGTTCTTTCTTATTGTAATCTGTTAGGTAAATTCGCGATATACCTTATTTCTTGATCATCTTCTTTCCATTTTGGATGACAATACCCTTGTAATTGTTATCTACCCGTTGGCCGGCGAGGTTGTACAAAGAGGCATTTTGGTTGAGTGTGCCATTTGCAGGAGAAACAGTACTGATGCCAGTCGTTGCATTCTCGTTGTATTCGTATAACATAGGCAATGTACCAAGTGCTTTTGCTTCATTATACACGCCGAATGATGAAAACAATTGGTCACCAAATTGAATATAGTATCCGTCAGGATAGCTGAATTTGAAGGTTCCGTCTGGTTGTGGTTCAACAGTCCAGACATCGGCAGGTGCAGTCGTGGAAACATTAAATGTTTTGTATGTTCCGGCACCATGATAGAGGTATCGGTCTTGACCATCAACTATTGTATAGCCATTTCCAGAAGATGTGATGGTAAATTCATCATTGTAAGTATCTTCCACTTTGATCTGATCGACCTTACCGCTAATGCCTCCACTCTGCAAGTATCCATATGTTTTGTTACTGGCAACAGGATAAGCATAAAATGTGGAATCATTGCGTTGGGCAACAAAGAGGTAGGGTTTACCACTGGTCAAGGTTGTTGCCTTGGTATAAAGTTTATAAGCAAATACAGTAACGGCAACCGACGCAGTACCTGCATTATAGTCTGCATTTTCTACAGAGGAAGCTGTGATGTTAGCTGTTCCTTTACCGCCGGCAAGTGTAATGACACCGTCAGTATTAACTGTTGCTACAGCTTCGTTATCAGAAGCAAAGGTAACAGGAGCTGATGTAGCTTTGGTAAATGCAGGAGAAGTAAAGGGTGTGCCTTGTTCAACCTTTATCTTTGGACCACCGGTAAATGCAAGGTCAGCTGATTTCTTGACAGGAGTGCCAGAATCTGCATATGTTACATCAATGGAAGCAATTTGTGAATTTCCTGCAATAGAGATAACAACTGTTTCTGCCGATCCTGTCCATACTTTTGCATTCAAAGAACCCACAGACGCTTTATTTGATGCGTTCCATGTTTCCGCGGTGAAGGTAATATTCGTAATGGTTTTACCAGGTGCAGTAAAAGTTAAGGTACCGCTGTACACACGAAGTGTACCCGACCACATGCGATTTGCGATAGAGCTCGTTGTCTTTGGTGACACGGTTAGAGTGGCACCATTGATCGTTGAACTTTTAGCTTCCGTAAAATCTCCGGCAGTAGAGACAGGATTGGAAGACGATATTCCCGTCAATCCGAACTGTAAATAACTATCTGCCGGCACAAAATCAAACTTTACAGTCGTTTGTGCAAAAATAGTACTGCTAATCAAAGCAAACAAACTAACTAGTGAAATGCGTAGAGTTTTGTTCATAAGATATAAATTAATGATTCATAATTGGATAATTTTCCTTTGAATATTTGCAAATATATAAAATATATATGACAA
>CALNBT010000095.1 GCA_937874345.1 uncultured Prevotella sp. | reverse complement strand
TTCCTAGTACTAGACTAGACAAGACTAGACAAGACAAAACGAGACGACGACGAAAAGAAGACAAAAACATCCGACGTCGATGCCGGTTTTTCATTTCAGAAAGTTTAAGCGTAGATAAAAAATAGTTTACAAATAGAACATCGGCCGATAACGATTGCTACCCTCCCCTGAATCAACCCTTACCAAACATATCGACATTTTTTGCAAAAGATTGAAGTACCTATTACTTTTGCAACACGAATCAATCCAAGCAGCCATGAAAACCAGTGAAAACATCTTGCCCGGCAATCGCAATCTTGCCTCTCTCTCCTGCATCCATCAGTAGTAACACCGTCAACAATGTCAAGTCAACCAACCGATGAATGATTGCTTCAAAAGAATAGTAGCCTATGAAAAAGCCATCATGGTTAAAAAAAAAGAGCCTCCCCCAATCCTTCAGAAAGGAGATGTTAGGGGAAGCGCTCAGGGCTCCTTCTACAAATCAAGCTTGATGCTTCCGCCTGCCATCACCCAGATGCCTGGCTGCAAGACACCACCCACATCAACATAGCGATGATTGGTAATATTATCGGCCTTGACATACAATTGATAACGATTGGCATCCCACAGCAATTTGCCATCCAACTTGAAATACGGTGTGTATCCGTTCATGCGCTGCTGCCATCGTAATGCCCAGTGGGCAGACAAGCGGTTCCAAATACGATGATCTAGCTGAGCCGTAAACTTATGTTTCAGATATTCCAGTGCATACAACGATTTGAAAATGGGTTGATTGGTTTCGTGGGTCTGATAAATATAGGCATAGCCCAATTTTACCTGCGTAATGAAAAACGCCGGGGATACAAGTTCAGGCAGATGGAAGGTAACGTCCATCGAATAGCCCAGATTATCCAACTTGCCGATATTCAACGCGTGATATCGGGTCGACTCGGCTGTTTCGTACACCCAGTCAATCATGTCTGTACCATGACTGTAAAACGTGTTGGCAACAGTCTCTATGCCCAAGGTACGAAAGCTGGCACCCATCTTCAATGTAGAATTGTGTTCGGGCTTCAAATTGACGTCACCATACTGAGCCTTGTTATTGGTATACAAATCGGTATAAGTAGGAATGCGGATGGCCTGATTCCAAGAGGCGATGAGTTTCCAATGGATGTTAGGTCGATAAGCAATGTCGACACCGGGCGAAAAGCGAAAATCGTTGTCGAGACCTGTGTTTCGATTTGCCAATACTCCGGCAGAAAATGTCCATTGACGCAGCACAACATTATGTTCGAGAAACAAATTTGTATTTTGACGCTTGCCCAATCGCGAATATTGACGGTCGCTGCCACTGATTGCTTTCCACGAAGCCTCTGGCTGTTCTTCGCCATAAGCCGTACTCCATAAGCGTTCTGTATTATAATCTGCACCGAGTGATGTTTTGCCTAACGACCATTCCAGCAGGGCATTCAATGTCAGTCCATAGATATCCAGATCGTGATAGTTCTCTCCGGCGGCCGCACCTGCCATATCTCTTGTCAGCTGGTAATGATCTTTAAACTGATTGTAATAGACCGTTGGGGAAAGTTCCAATCCTTTGACCACGTTTCTCCAGGTAAGGCCATAGCTGCCCATGAGGTGCATCGTCTTTTCATATTGATCGGGAAACAGACTGCTATAAAAGGTATTGGCCCCATAACTTTGAAGGCTCCATCCCATCTGACCATTCATCGAAAGATTTGGGAGCAAGTTCATCTGACCGTTTAGGTACATACGACCTTTTTCAAAATCGCTGTTCGCGCTGCCACCGTC
>CALNBT010000094.1 GCA_937874345.1 uncultured Prevotella sp. | reverse complement strand
CAAAATAACGCTTTAATAACGATAAACGGTCGATATCCGTATACGTTGACACTGCTTTCTTTTTCATGCAAATGAATTTTTAAATGTGTCAACTTATTCAGTACACGTCATCCGTGCTTGATTACGACAGCGGAAGCTCCTCCATGCCTATCTCCTTCAAATACTCATACGTCGAATTATACAATACAGGAATCCTTGTCGGGTCTTCAGGAAAGCCCTCGGGGGTGAGATTGCTATTTCCTTTGGGCACACAGATAACTATTCCCTGACGTGCTCTGGTGAGCAATACACGATAAGCGTTCAGCATATACTTCTGTGTTTCCAAATTTCGTTCAGGAGTCCATGCATTCTTACCATTAAATTTCCAGTATGTCCACTTGCCGTGCTCATATCTCATGTCTGCATCCCATAGAATACAAACATAATCGAGTTCAAGCCCTTGAACTTGAATCTCTGTGGCCGCATCTTCCAAGTAGTTGGAAGAACGGACATCTGTCTTGTCTTCAAGGAACCAATGAACAGCATTTTCATCTCCTTGTGCAAGAATATTGACAGCAAGTGGTTTGAAGCGGGCTGCCACCTTGGAAACGAGGATGCCTGTCTGTTGAGTCCCGCGCGCCTGCTTTCGAAGCCAAGCACGAGCCTGATCCATGTCTCGAGTCAGGTATATGGGATAATGATGGCTCACCACATCTTGATAAAGTTCAATAGCCCTCGAATTGAATGATAACAAAGAATGCACGAAAGCTGATAACCGCTCAGCACGAAACGATCTGAGGCTTACGCCAAGATGAAGTTGGTTAGAAAACGTTACATTAGGATTTTTCTCTAAGAGTGCGTTCACCTTCCCTTCTGCATATTCTGGTTCGGTCAATTGGTCCGAAATATATATTTTCCAATGAGTAAATTGCTCTTTCAGGGCTTTAATCCACTCCGAAATGCCAGCTTCTCCGGTATTGATTTCTTGTCCACCTCCCACCAGACAGACAATCGTTGCCCAGTCTTCTCTTTGATCGAGCGACCAGATGAGGAAGGCAGCCTCTGAAAGTGGGAAATTAGGTACTTTCAACTTGTTTCCATAGGTTCCGCCTCGTTTCAGGTAGTTGGCAATGCGCTCGTGCGTCCACGACCGCTGGGCCTCATCAAAGATTGCCACATGCTCCACTTCGCCATAGCCACTGGCCTGAAGTTTGACTGCTTTCTCCGGATCAATTTCAAGTATTCCATTCTCTACAGGATTCTTGATTTTGGCCAACATATTGTCGCGATAGCGATGGATGATTTGGATAAATTTGCTCACCTCTCTACGCGAATCCGAGAGGTTCTTCCGTTCCTGTCGCGCTACACATTTGTAATGATTGTCGCGTGCCAGCGCCTCTGTCAACACCGCCACCAGCGGACCGTTGCCGGAGAGATACACGGCTCCGTCTTCTTCGTTGAACGTGCCATCCTCCTGATACGACTGCTTGACGGCCACATCGAGTCCCACCAGCGTCTTCCCTGCCCCGGGTACTCCCGTCACAAAGCAGATACTCTTCTGGCCCTTGCGTTTCGACTCATTGATCACTTGCATGATGAAAGCTATGGTGGCATCGGTGGTCACCTTGTCAGCTTCATGCCGAGTAATATCTTCCACCGAATGATTTTCATACAAAGACCTTGCAGCTTCCACAATAGTAGGCGTCGGAGAATAGGGACTGATGGTCCAGTCTTTGATGGTGCCCGGGGTGGTGGCGTGGGCATATTCGATGACCAGCCGAAGGAGTTGTTGCAGACCTGCAGCTCCGGTGATGAGCGGATTATAGATTTGGTCATCATAGATCGATGGCTGAATCAACGACGTTGATGAAGCGTAGGATGTGGGTATCAGAACAGGCACAATAAACCGGTCCTGGCTATACAGATGGAAATACTTTAAATCCAAGGCATAGTCCATCACCTGTTCGACGTCGGCCTGTAAAGCCTCTCTTTTGCCTACCTTAAATTCGAGACAAAACACCATTCCCCGAAGCAGTAGCACCACATCGATTCGTTTGCCCAAACGAGGAATATCATATTCGAAGATGATACCAGCCTCCTCGTCCTTCCACGGCAACAGCACCTCTTGCAGAAGCACTATTTCGCCCATCCACGCCTCGTCGGTCGTGGTCAGCGTCTCCCCATGAAAAGCATGGTGCAAGCTACCCAAAATATATTCCGGCTGAGCATTCAGAAAGTCTCTAAAGTTTGAATGATAAAGGCATCTATTTGTCATCACGATAGTTTCAATATTACAAAACCCTCCATTTCATTGATTTTAGCAAATTTACCCTTTTTCGATGTTAAAAACCAAAGGTTCTTACACTTTTTCGATGATACGAGTAAAGATTACTCACACTTTCTGATGACATAGCGTTATTGGCTTAGATAGCCTGAAATCTTAATTCTATCATTTTAAGTAACAGTACTTTCAGATTCCTTTAATCTCGAAAGCATAACCTATCACTGTACCATCATCAAAGGATAAGGAATCTTTACCATACTTTTCGTTGATGTTTTGGGTGGCAGCTATATTTTGAACACAAAAACAAAGAAATATTAGTTTGCTATTCAATTTTTGACTATATTTGCAGAAATATCGAATCAAAGTCATGGATTTGGAACATATAGGAAATATCCCAGTAAGCACTTCTGCCCTTTCTTCCCTTTTCCCGGAATTGAAGGCTGGTAATCAGAAGGTGAGATATCTGGAGTTGAATGGCAAGGTCATCCGGCTGAAGAAGGGATTATATGTGGTTGACCCTTCGGTATCTCATGTGGCCTTATCCACCGAGCTCATCGCCAACCATATCTATGCTCCTTCCTATGTGTCCATGTCGTCGGCTTTGCGCTATTATGGTCTGATACCTGAAACTGTCTATACTACTCAGTCTATGACCATCAAGCACTCGCGCAGTTTCGATACTCCGATAGGCCGATTTGTCTATACCTTCATCAATCGCGAGGCGTTCCCTATCGGCATCACCAGCATCAACAAACAAAGCTATGCCTTCCTGATGGCGACACCAGAAAAGGCTCTCTGTGACCTGATAGCCAATTCACCTTTGGTCAATTTAAGATATGCAAAGGATGTTGAAGCCTATCTGGAGGAGGACATACGAATGAGTATGGAAGATTTCCGCAATCTGGATGTCAGCATCTTTGAACGTTATGCCGAGGTCGGCAAGAAGGCACAATCCATCCAGACAATGATTAATTATCTGAAGAAATGAGTAACGAGATATTCAACCAGATGTTGTCGGCATACGAGCAGACCACTGAACAGCAAAAGCGGAATGCCATATTCGAGGTAAATCAGCAGGTGATACTGGCAGGTCTGTATCACGGGGCCTTCTTTGATTTGGCTGCTTTCTACGGAGGCACATGTCTGCGAATCTTCCACGGTCTCCAGCGTTTCAGTGAGGACATGGACTTCTCCTTGCTTGCCCCCAACGACAGTTTTGATTTCTCAAACTACTTCCAACCCATCATTGACGAGTTTGCCATGATGGGCCGTGAAGTGGAAATCACGAAGAAGGACAAGATGAACTTTGGAAAGGTTGAGTCTGCCTTCCTGAAGGATCATACCGATGTGTATGATGTAACCTTTCAAATGGAGAAATCCATTAAAATCAAGATAGAAGTTGACACACAGCCCCCCTTGAAGTTCAATACCGAGCAAAAGTTGTTGCTTTTGCCGGAATCATTCATGGCCCGTTGCTTCACTCTTCCAGATTTGTTTGCCGGAAAGCTGCACGCATTGGTCTATCGGGCATGGAAGAATCGAGTGAAAGGACGTGACTGGTACGATTTCGAATGGTATGTCCGTCATAACATCCCACTCGACTTCACCCACTTGGCCGAACGTGCATTGCAGTTCAATGGCGAAGAAATTACCAAGGAGTCATTCTTATTGAAGCTCAAGGACCGTTTATCCTCGGCCGATATCCATCAGGTGAAAGCAGATGTACTACCCTTTGTTCGTAACACAAAAGAACTTGACATCTGGTCCAACGATTATTTCCTTCAATTAGCTGACATGATCAGGTTTGAATGAATAGCCTCACCATTCCGACATTACATGAAATAATCTTACTTCAAAATCCGTAAGCCACGAAAACATTCCCTATCTTTGCCGTAGCCTTCAGATGGCAAGAGGACGGTGGTCTGCAGTTGTTATGGATGAAACGACGAAATGGACTGAAATAACAGAGTAAATCACAATAGATGGGTATGAGAAAATGTGGTAGATGATTTCATGTTCATTTGCGTAGCTTTTCTGTACTGATTAAGTGCTAAATACTTGACTGCTATAGAGGTTATGGTAGTACTTCGGTAAATTATTGGAGATTTCAATTTATAGAAACAAATTCAATTTGCAGACTTAGATTAATAAGTCATAACACAAACTGATGAATTATACGAATACAGCAAAAGATATTCCTACAATACGATTGTTAAGCCAGCAATTGGCAAGTCCTCAATTTCGCCAAGTGGAAGAAGTTGTTGATTGGATGGGAATGTTACAAGCACAAGAATATAGAATGATGAGATGGGCTGCAGCAATGCGAACATCTGAGCCATCCCTAGCGTCATTCAAAAAAGCCTATGATTCTGGTCTTATTGTAAGGACACATTTGTTCAGAGGTACATGGCAACTTGTTACCTCAAAGGATTTAATGTGGATGCTTTCACTTTGTAAAGAAAGAAACAGAAAATTGCTCAAAGGTTATCTTTCTTTAGCAAAACAGGACATTAGTGAAGCACAATATGAACATTTTAATGATCTAATCAACAACCTTCTAGATAACAAGATTTCTATTCGAAAAGATGAATTACTTCAGATATTAAAAGAGAAAGGGGTACAAGATGATCCATATATCATATCCGTTTATTTATTGCGGGCAGAATTTGATGGAATAATCTGCAGTGGAGACCTTGATGATAATCGAATTACTTATGGGCTTGTCAAAAACAGAATACATCATTCACAGACGCTCGAACATGAAGAAGCTTTGGCTTTATTGGCAAAAAAATATTTTAGAAGTCATTCTCCGGCCTCTTTAAAGGACTTTGTGTGGTGGACAAATCTAACT
This sequence comes from uncultured Prevotella sp., assembly GCA_937874345.1. Taxonomy (GTDB): domain Bacteria; phylum Bacteroidota; class Bacteroidia; order Bacteroidales; family Bacteroidaceae; genus Prevotella. The sequence continues at coordinate 1,427 of CALNBT010000094.1, read as the reverse complement.
GTTAAAGACTGTCGGCAGGCTATTACAGCTATTCAAAATGAATTGACGGTTATAGATATCAACGAAGAAAAATATTATGTACATCAAGATTGCCGAACACAGGCCAATATAAATAAGATGATGCTCTTACCTTCATATGATGAATATCTCATCGGTTATAAGAGTCGTCATTTTGTATTAAAGAAAGAATATCTAAGTCGGGCCTACTCCTCAAATGGTATTTTCCATCCTGTCATTGCTAGAAGTGGAAACATCGTTGGAAATTGGCATCCCCGAAAAGCAACACCCTCTTTCTTTGAAAAAGAATGGGAAAAAGAATTCTATAAAGCTTTAGAGGTCTATCATCATTTTTTGAAACATTAATCTTTCACTCGGCCAACACCTTACGTGTTATGAAGTTCTATTTTCAATACCATGACACAATAATAAGGTCAAAAAAACTATATATAATAAAGATATGACTATCGTGCCGGATTTAGAACTTACAATAAGAAAACAACGACACCATATAAATAATAAGAACATGAAGATAGTAGCCAGCGAAATAATAGATACTTTGCTCTCAATGTCAAATGAGGAACAGAAAATAATCCTAAGCAGATTTTTCAAGACAGGAAAAGGAGAGTATGGTGAAGGTGACAAGTTTTTAGGTATTAAGGTTCCTCAAACACGATTGGTTGTCAAACAAGCCAAGCTACAAGTTCCCATTTCAGAAATTGAAAAACTGATTTATTCTGAATGGCACGAAGTAAGGGTTTGTGGTTTTCTGCTTTTAATTGAAGAAATGAATGCTGCCCTACCGAAAGGAAAACAGCCTTTCGCAACGAATGCAGAGCAAAGAGAACAAATCATTCATTTTTATTTACAACATGCAAAACAAGCAAATAATTGGGATTTAGTTGATCTGTCAGCTCCCAGAATTCTAGGTAATTATCTGCTCTTTCCAAAGTCAGATGGCGTAATGCCCAAAAGAGCCATTCTAGATCAACTGGCAAACAGTGATAATCTTTGGGAACAACGTATCGCTATTGTCACAAACTGGATGCTTATCAGACAAGGACAATATGATGATACTTTTCGCATTTCAACGATGCTGCTTCAACATCCTCATGATCTTATTCATAAAGCGGTAGGATGGATGTTACGAGAAGTTGGAAATCAAGACCTACAACTCCTAGAGGATTATCTTGAATCGCATTACAAAGAAATGCATCGTACGACTTTACGTTATGCGATTGAAAAGATGAAAGAACCAGAAAGAAAATATTGGTTAACCAGAAAATGATTCCAATAATCTATAATGTTGAGTATTTGACATTAGCGTTTCAGGTAGAAAAATAAAGATTAATTGTCTACAAGACAGCTAAATCCAATAAAAAAACGCAGTAAAGAAGAAAAGAAATTACAATTCGTACATTAAATAATGA
>CALNBT010000093.1 GCA_937874345.1 uncultured Prevotella sp. | reverse complement strand
ACATTTGTCGCAAAACGTACGAACTTATGAAGTCCGGCATCCAGAATATGACGGTAATAGGCTAAAGAAACGGCTGCAAGGGTCATTCCATGTGTTGCATTGGTGTAGGCACCAACCGATTGCCCAATCATGTGCACCATCCAGTCCTGCGACTTTCCACATCCGATCAATGTGTTCAATGCCCATGTCGCTGTCCACATGATATTTGACCGTGCCTCGTAATCGTTTGGATCTTTTACGGCAGTCAACGTAGAGTGTACCAAAGAACGCATTAAGCCTTCGGCAAGATAATCACTGGTGTTATCATCACTGTTTGACAGATATTGCTCCAGAATGTGGCACATAATATCGAAGAATCCCGCAACCATCTGATATTGCGGCAATGTAAAGGTGTACTTTGGATTAAGAATCGTGAACTTTGGCATCAGCCGGTCATCGAAAACTTTTCCTATCTTTAAGTTTTGCGCATGATTGGTAATCACTGAACCACCATTCATTTCTGAACCTGTTCCAACCATAGTCAAGATACTTCCAATCGGGATGATTTTTGCATCTGGCTCAGGATCTTCTTCATTAAGATAGAATTTCTCCCATGGATCGCCTTCTGTATAAACAGATGCAGCAACGCCCTTGGCATAGTCAATGGTTGACCCACCGCCTACAGCCAAAATCAGATCAACTTTATTTTCTTTGGCAATGGAGATGCCTTCATATAATTTCTCAACCGTGGGGTTTGGCATCACGCCGCCATCTTCAACCACTGTTTTGCCGCATTCTGTCAAGATGTCTATCACCTGGCCGTAAATGCCATTGCGCTTAATGCTTCCGCCTCCATAGGAAAGCATCACGATAGGGCCATAGTTTTTCAACTCGTTTGATAACTCATTCAGAGAATCCTCTCCAAAATATAATTTGGTAGGATTGTGATAACTAAAATTTCCTAACATATGATTTTCTTTTATTTATGTAATTATTGTTTGGTTCCATTTGATGCTGTAAAGCTGATTCATATCCAGACGTTTCATGCAAATATAGTCTTTTTATTTGAATATGAATCGAATTTTTCTGCTAAAGTGCCAAGCCATTACAGCGACGCATGTATGATTGTCACTCCTTGAATCAAGAATAACAATTCATCATTCAAATATACAATAAATATTTGAAAATGCAGGGGATAATAACACGTGATGGTTTAAAATTTAAAAGGAAAGGTGTAATAATCGGAAACTTTTGTTTATTTTTGTTCTATGATCGTGATTTTTTTCATGATGAGTAAAGAAATCAATAATAATCAAATATTTTATGTGTCATTTTGTTAGAAAATCAATTTTAGGAATTGGAATGGTGTGTACTGTTTTGTCTGCCAGTATCTTGGCGGGGTGCAGTGATAAGAAAGGAATAGGAATGAGTGATAATCCATTGATGAATCAAAGTACTTTGGCGTTTGGAGCGCCAGATTTTAGTAAAATCAAGAACGAACATTTCTTGCCGGCGATGAAAGCGGGTATAGCCAGTCAGCGCAAGGAAATTAAGGAGATTGTGAACAACAAGGAAACACCGACTTTTAAGAATACCATTTTGGCTTACGAAAAAAGCGGTGTGCTACTTGATAGAGTTAACAGTGTATTTAATGCATTGGTAGAGGCTGATAAAACCCCAGAACTGGAAAAGATTGAGAAAGAATCAGTGCCGTTGTTGACTGATTTCAGCAACGAAATTTCGTTCAATCAGGAGTTCTTTACTCGTATCAAGTACGTCTATGATCACGAATTTGGAAAGCTTCAAGGTGAAGATAAGAAACTACTTGAAGAAACCTACAAAGGTTTTGTACGCTCAGGAGCTTTGCTGCCTGCTGACAAAAAGAAACGCATGGAGCAAATTAACAAACGTTTGGCTGATTTGGAACAACAATTTGGAAATTCTTTGACCAACGCAACGAACGAAGCAACCGTATGGGTTGAGAAAGAACGTGATTTGGCCGGACTGACTGAAGCCGATATGGCTCAATGTAAGCAGGATGCAAAGAGTAGAGGTGGAAAGGCCCCCTATTGCATTGTCATCGTCAATACAACCCAACAACCGTTGCTGACCAATCTGGATAACCGTGATTTGCGCAAAAAAGTATTCGAGGCTTCCATTCACCGGGCAGATGGCTCTGGTGACTACAATACCTTCCCGTTGGTGGCAGAAATGGCAAAGTTAAGGGCTGAAAAGGGACAACTGATGGGATTCAAGGATTATGCTTCTTATTCATTGGATGATGCTATGGCCAAGAATACGGAAAATGCATATGCGTTCCTGAAACAATTGATTGCAGCCTATTCGCCAAAAGCAGATGAAGAGACTAAATCAATAGAGGCTTATGCACAAAGCAAGATGGGTGAAGATTTTCAGTTGCAACCTTACGATCGTTTTTATTACTCTGCCAAGATGAAGAATGAGAAATATCATTTCTCGGAGGATGATGTCAAGCCTTATTTCAATGTGGATAGTGTCTTGACTAATGGTGTGTTTTATGCTGCTCACCGTGTATATGGTCTATCATTCAAAGAACGCAAAGATTTGCCTACCTATAATCAAGATATGAAAGTATTCGATGTCATTGACAAAGATGGAAAGCAGTTGGCACTGTTCTATTGTGATTATTTCAGAAGACCAACAAAACGAGGTGGTGCGTGGATGAGTTCTTTTGCCAAGCAAAGCAGGTTACGCAAGCAACTACCTATTATATATAATGTGTGCAATTTTGCCAAAGCCCCTGATGGTCAGCCAACGTTGCTTACTTGGGATGATGTAACAACCATGTTCCATGAATTTGGACATGCCTTGCATGGAATGTTGTCTAATTGCGAATATAACACATTAAGCGGTACATCCGTTGCAAGAGATTTCGTAGAGTTGCCTTCTCAATTCAATGAGTTCTTTGCCTCTGTGCCAGAAGTGTTCGATCATTATGCCAAGCATTACAAGACCAATGCACCAATGCCTCAGGAATTGAAAGACAAAATGTTGAATTCTATCAATTTCCAGTCTGCTTATTCTTTAGGGGAAAATTTAGGAGCTACTAGTCTGGACATGGCTTGGCATACGCTATCAAGTTCTCAAGTTCCGACAGAAGATAAAGTAAAGGATTTTGAACCCGCAGCATTGAAGACAATTGGACTGTTGAACAATCAAATACCACCACGGTATTCCACATCCTATTTTAATCATGTTTGGGGTGGTGGATATGCTGCCGGATATTACAGCTACTTGTGGAGTGAAGTGTTGGCTGTGAATGTCGGTGATTACTTCAGAGCGCATGGTTCATTGGATCCAGCAGTTGGACAAGCTTTTAGAGACAAAGTCTTGAGTCGTGGAAA
>CALNBT010000092.1 GCA_937874345.1 uncultured Prevotella sp. | reverse complement strand
AAAGTCTGTTACCCCTGTCGGCTTCTGTCCCTCAATCTCTATTGTTGCGCCTATTAACGGTTCTTTTGTTTTAGAATCAACCACAGTTCCGCTGATTTCCTGTGCTGCAACATTCAAACTCATCAAAAGTAGCATCACTATTGCTACTAAACCCCTTTTACTTGTCTTCATCAAATTTTGAATATTAATTTTTACGTTTGCAAATTTACAGTGTCGATATTGCACAGATATTACTACAAAATAAAGAAGGTATGACAAGAATGTTACAACAAGCGAAACTGTTTTTTCAATTATATTTCATCCTATTTACAATCAAATGTCAAGCAAAACACAAACAAATGGAGCACATCATCTCCATCGTACCAAAAGTCTTTGCCACACTGTGCACTGATATAAATAATCCTAAAAAAGTTGGAAGTACTGGTTTATTTGCGTATCTTTCGAAAACAAATTTCTAATCAAATGAAATAAGATGGCAGAAAACAATTATTGTGTTATCCTTGCAGGGGGAAAAGGCAAGCGTCTCTGGCCCTGCAGCAGAGAAAATAAGCCAAAACAATTTATAGATTTCTTCGGTACGGGTCACACATTATTGCAACAGACTTTCAATCGCATGTTGAAAATTGTTCCAATTGACCATATTTTTATCAGTACCAATCAAGCTTATCTCGATTTTATTCACGAACAGCTTCCCGATATCCCCGAAGACCAGATTCTGGCGGAACCTATTCATAGAAATACAGCACCTAGCGTTGCATGGGCAGCCCATCGTATTATGCGTTATTGTCCTAAGGCTAACATACTCGTAACGCCGTCCGACCAGATAATATTGAGTGAAGAAACTTTTCAAAAAGACATCTTGGAAGGGTTTTCTTTTGTCGCTCAAAGAGATGGTTTCCTGACATTGGGCATCAAACCTACCCGTCCCGAGCCGGGGTATGGCTATATCCAATTTGGGGATGAAGTCGAAAACGATGTTTATACTGTAAAATCTTTTACGGAGAAACCAGAAAGAGAGTTTGCCAAAATGTTTGTTGACAGTGGTGAATTTTATTGGAATACTGGTATGTTTATGGCCAACATCGCTTTCATGAACGATTGCTTCAACCGACTGCTTCCATTCGTTTTAGGCAATCAAGACGATATGAACCCCCAGTGGACCATCGAAGAAGAAAACCAATATGTTAACCAAAACTTTCCACTTTATCCAAATTTGTCGGTTGATTACGGTGTTTTGGAAAGATCTGAGAATGTGTTCGTCATGAAATGTTCGTTTGGCTGGGCAGATGTTGGCACATGGCATAGCATCTACGAGGCCATGCAGAAAAGTGAATCGGATAATGTTGCCATCCACAGTGAGGTGATTTTCGACAACAGTCATGGCAACGTAGTCAAGCTACCCAAAGGAAAGGTGGGTATCATCAATGGTCTAGACGGATTTATCATCGTTGAACACGATAATGTTATGCTGATTTGCAAAAAGGAAGATTCGTCTGCGTTGATTCGTAAATATGTCAACGAGATCCAGATTAAAAAAGGCAATGAGTATGTCTGAGCAATATTGAAATTACTTTTTCACTTGTTCGTATTATCAGTTGAAGACTTTCAGCAAACAAATAGCATACTTTTATCATACTGTCTGATTTAAGTGAAATACGTTATCGTATGAGATGATAAATCACCTCTGTACAACGACAAATGGCTTAATGGCAAACAAAGAAACAATTCTATAAAGAGTTTTGATAAAAAACAATCATGGAGAAAGTGTTTTACTTTCTCCATGATTGTTTTTTGAGGCATTTCCACCAATGGCAAAAGCCATTTTGTTTTATCAATTTCTATTTAATGATCAGTTTTCTGGAATTCCCGTCACTGTATTTTACTATATTCAATCCCTTCTGCGGAGCTTTCAGCTTGACACCACTAACAGTATAAATCCCAATCGGCTGAGGATTTGTAGGATTTTCAGCACCATTTATATTGATAGATTCAATACCGGTTTCAATTGATGTTAATAGTTTAGAGAAGCCAAATACCGAAGCAATGGCGCTGCTGGTCTGTTTGATGGTTACCGAAGCAATCTCTTTATTCTCATCAGCCTCTACAAAATTCTCGCACATAGAATAGTGAAGGGTACTTAAATAACCATCTGGACGAATGCGTCCCAATATAGTCAATGCTTCAGTACCATCCAAGTTACTGTTTGACCAATCTGCTATATTGCAAATTTGTGAAGGGCCACTTGTTCCATCTTGATAATGAACGGTTATTTCAAGCATTGAAATACCGTTGCCACTCGATACAAGGAAATACAGTCTGGGCGTCTTAATCAATTTGTCAAACGTGATGGTTGCCGACTGCCCGTTCGTTTTTAGATTTAGCGCATTGTTGCCATTGTATGGTGCTAGCTGGTAGTTAACACCTTCATTCTTTGACACAATCTTCCCATCATTTGGGATACCACCATCCGCTTTGACACTTATTGGATAAAATGCACTGTTTTCTTGGTCGATACCTCCTAAAGTGTAATTTGAAGACGGCTGTCCTTCAGAAACCAAATCGGCATTAAAACCATCTTTAACAACCAAGGCCTCACTCAAATTAGGATCAACTTTACCAAGCAATTGCTTATCCATAAAGATGATACGGCGTTTAATCCAGTCTTTCAGATAATTGATTTCCGCTTGATAGGTTTGTCCTACAAATGCATTAGGCCATACACTCCGTCCGATAATTTGGTAAGCCTGCTGGTTTCTATCAATGGCACCGCCAGAGGATAACATGGTTGCCATAGAATCGATAACAGCATAAATATGATCGATTTTGTACGATCCTCTTCTATATTCAGCCCATCTAGCTTTCATTTCACTGATATACGCAGGGTCCTGAACCAAATATTGCCAGTAGAAGGGTACCAGTTCATTATCGCCACTATTCCTGCTATTGAAATCATATTGCCAAACATTCGTTGATTCTCCTTGATAATAGTTTGCATTTCCATAAGCAATGTTGAAATCCCACAATGTTGTTTTCCATCTAGGGTCAAGTTTTTCTGCGGCAGCACGAGTAGTACTGTACTTGTAGAACTTTGTACTCAACCGATACCCATCAATGTTCATTGAAAATTCTGTCGCCAACATGTAATCGATAAACGATCTTACGTCAATATATTTTCTGTAGCCTACATTCGGATCGGTATAATTTCCCAACTTGAAAGAAGACTCCATCAAGTTGATTTGTTGTATCAGCGAAGAGAATGTATTGGTAGGCAGGGCTGCAAAATCACCTGTTTCGGGAAAATTAAATTGATATTTGATAATTTTATTTTGCAACACTGATCCACCATACTGAAGCATAGCCGGATAAGCAGATCTGTAAACAGGCGGATAGTTTGGGTCCTGACTAACCTCATCATCACGGTCAACCTCGACTGAATAATCACCGGTCAGGTCACCTCCATTGGTTCCTGGATCGTTAAGGTTTAGGCGTTTCTTCCCTTGTGTCGGCAATTCGGTCAGGATATAGATACCATAATAAGTACCATCCAGGATCAGTTCACAATAGCGTCCATGAGGGACATAACCGAAATATTGACGTGCCAGTTCAAAGGTAAGAATGTCACGCATCATAGACTTGTCTGCAAATGGAGCCAAAAGCGCCCAGTTGTTGTCCTTTCCCATACCTAATATACTGACCTTATCCTTGTCGCCACCATCATCAGGAAGAACAGTTGTCTTGAGAGGTCTGAACGAATAAGGTTTTTTATCTGAGGAATTAAATGAAGAATTCCCCCGATATTTTAACGCTACCCATCCGTCATAATTGACACCTTGATTGGGGTGCGCTATCGTATCTCCATAGTTTAGCTGACCCGCACCGTTGTCAATAACTTTCATTCGTGCCAAGATCCTTACTTCCCGGTCGATCTGTACACCATTAACGTTCATAAAAACGATAGGGAGATTCGTACTTGTCACTTTCACATTTTGGTCTCTAAGCAGTCCTTTGTAATTACTGGGATCTTGCGCCTGTGCACAAAGAATCCCCACGACAGCACCAAATAATAACAGCCATTTTCTTTTTTCCATAATGTTTAGGGTTTCATATCATTAAATTAATTATAGTATCGTATCAGGAGCCGACAAAATACGTGTCGTTTTGACATTGAATCCCGTCAACTCAATAAGAGGCTTTCCTCCTCGAGCATCTTCATTACTCCAACCGATCGTTATCGTCTTGGTCTCTCCGGGCATTAAATGAAAGTAATTGTCGCTATAGTCTACAGGAAGAATCTGTTCTGTTTTGTCTTCCAATACAGATGTATTTTTTGCACTTACGTACCACTCCTTTGTAACCAACGATTGGGTATCAATAGCTTTTAAGTTCAAACGGTTCATCAAGGCAGGTGTATCACTGATGTTGGTCAGTGTAACAATTGCCCGATTTCTATCCCAGTTAACGTCAGTTTTGACCTGAGCAGATGGCAAACTATTGAGCGCCTGCAAATTACCGTCTTGGGTTGAGCAAACATAAAAGTTGGAAGACAGCTGTCGAGACTGCGCATCTGTCAGACTTAATTTCAGAAAATAAACTGTTCCATTCATTGTTGGAACGGGGATATTGGCACAAACCACCGTGGTATCTGGATTCGTCTGCAACGAGGTTTCGTATTTGCTGATAGACTTTCCATACATATCCAACACCTCACAACGCGCTGTCAGCATTCCAGAAACTGTTTGATTCAGATTGACCACCTCCATATTCCGGGTGCTTGCATTCCACTGAATGTGCAACGGTTCGCAGGCTTTCTTCACACCGAAGAATGCAGCAGTAGGTTCAAAATAGTAGTCATAGGTTTGCCATGTCATGCTTGGCCAGCATGAATGACTCATCCATATCAACAGACCAAGTCGGTCTTTACTGTCCGATTCGTACATGGCCCGATAGCCCTCATAATTCTCCCATTGAGCCAATTCGGCAAACTTTTTGGCATTATCTATCTTTCCGAAAGCCGTTTCAATGATTTTGTTAAACGATGCTCCGCGTTGAGCCCCCTGCATGGTATAGTCGTGTTGTCCCCATTCGTTGTTCTGAGGCCACAATGCTTCCGGACTAAGTGTACGAGACAATCCTTCGAATGTCATCATATTAGGCATTCCGCGCTCTGAGTGCAATTTCCCTGATTGACGTTCGAAATATTCTTTGGCTGGAATAGCCCAATATGGTCCATGTCCGCTGACGCCATCATCAGCCGAGCTGGAGATGTACACGATGCCAGGGTTCAGCGCATCGATGTCTTCTCTCAACGCTTTGTCAATCGTTTTGGGTGGATATCCTTCGTTACGTCCGCAATAGAGCCCGATGCTGGCATGATTTCTGATGCGGTAAATATAATCTTTTGCATTTTTCAAGAACATTCCTTCGTTCATCGGATCGGGTCCGTCGGCAGGATTAGCCAGCCAGAAATCTTGCCAAATCATGATTCCATACTTGTCGCAAGCCTGGTAGAATTCTTCATCTCCAGTCTGTCCCACCCAGTTACGAATCATGTTATAGTTCATATCACGATGGTATTTCACTGCGATATCGTATTC